>JABSSV010000227.1 GCA_013213875.1 Lysobacterales bacterium | reverse complement strand
TAGGCGTAGTCGGCGCTGGTAAAGGCGTTGCCGTAGTGATCGCGCGCCCGCACGAAAAACGTCGGGCTCGCCGGCCGCACTGCGGATGCGGTGATATCGCTGATGCCGGTTGCCGCCGCCGCCGCAACTGCTGCTCCGGCGGCACGCCACGCGCCTCTTCACGTGCCAACAGGGCTTCTACCTGAGCGGCACTCCGGGCGATACCAGCCTCATCCTGATCACGGCTGGCAGAAATGGCTTTGATGTCGTACCAGGCACGCATGGGCATGCCACCGTTGAGCGTGACCGGGCGCACGGGCGCGTGGGGAAAGACAAAACGCACCTGCGCATCGGCGGGCAACCCCAGCATCGGTATCACCGGCTCGAAATCATGGCCGTCGGCACCGAGACCATGGAGCCAAACCACGCTGAAACGGGGATCCGGGCCCGTAGTAACCTCAACCGCTTCGAGCAGTTCGTCAGGGGTGGGCGCCGGCTGTCCCGACGCTGCTGAACTCATGTCATCCATAACGTATAGTTTACCAGTCTGATCCCGTTGGCTGATTTTATGCGCATTGCACCCCGACCTGTGGCTTTTGTAGGCCTGCTGCTCCTGACCGCCATGCTAATGAGCGCCTGCGGTAATCGTGGGCCGCTGTACCTGCCAGAGCCTGAGACGTCCGCAAGCGCAGCGGCTAGCGAGCCCTTTGGAGCATTCTGAATCTTGCGCTGGCAGTTCCATAAAATGCAGGGGGCCGGCAATGATTTCATGTTGCTGGACCGTCGGCAGCAGCATACCCCTGAGCTGGACCCAGCCAGGATTCGCGATCTGGCAGACCGCCATCGTGGTATCGGCTTTGATCAGGCCCTGATTCTCGAACCGGCCAAGCGCCCCGAGATTGTGGCACGCATCACCATCTGGAACGCCGACGGCAGCACCGCAGAACAGTGCGGCAACGGCTTGCGCTGCGTCGGTCTTTATCTGGATGAGAACGATCAGCGGAAGGGCGCTGCCCTGACCATAGCCGGGCCTGCCAGCGATCATCAGTTGCAGCGCATCGGCCCCAATGAGGTCAGCGTCGCCATGGGCGCAGCACGCTGGGAAGCCGCAGAGATCCCCCTGACCGGAGTCACAGGCGCAGCGCCGTGGACCTTCGACCACGCCGGTCAGTCAGTGAATTTCGGCGCCCTTTCCATGGGCAATCCACATGCGGTGATCGAAGTCGATGACGTTGACCGGGCACCGCTAGCAACGCTGGGCCGGGCCCTGCAGGAATCACCGCTGTTTCCTCACAGCTGCAACGTGGGTTTTATTCAGGTGCTGAATCGTCAGCAGGCGCGACTTCGCGTGCTGGAGCGCGGTGCCGGCGAGACGCTGGCCTGCGGTTCCGGTGCCTCCGCTGCGGCCGCATGGATGGCTCGCAATGGGCGCATGGACAGCCAGGTCACCATCACAATGGCTGGAGGTGTGCTTGGTGTAGAATCTGAAACTGGCCTTGGACCGATCACCCTGACCGGCCCGGCACAACACGTTTATCTTGGGATGATTGAATGACAGACACCCGCCCGCTAAGCGCTGACGACGTCGCGCAGTTCCTCGCGCAGAACCCGGACTTCTTCCAGTCACACCCTGACGCACTTCTGCATCTGAGCCTGCCCCACGGCAGCGGCGAAGCCGTATCACTGATCGAACGGCAGGTCGGCCTGCTACGTGAGCGGAACGGGAAGCTGACCGGTCAGCTGCAACAACTGGTGAAAGTTGCGACGGACAACGAGGCACTCATGCACCGTTTGCATGAGCTGACACTGGAGTTGATGTCTATTGGCGACTTGGACGGTTTTTTCCGCCGCCTCTGCGAAGTATTGCAACAGGAATTTGAAGCGGATGCGCTCAGCATCAGCCTGTTTGAATGCAAAAGTCCCACGGCAGACGATCTGCCGGTAAGTTATCGGGAACGCGACGATCAGGAACTACAGCCGCTGCGCGCACAGCTCGACAAGGGGGAATCGTCCTGCGGTCGCCTCAATCGAACCAAGCTCGAATTGCTGTTTCCGGAGCATGTCCAGTGGGTGCAATCCACAGCTATCATTCCCATCGGGCAGCAGGGCCTGATGGCCATCGGCAGCAGCGACCCGGCGCGCTTCTATCCGGGCATGGGCACCCTGTTTCTGGACCTGCTGGCGCGTGTCATCGAGCATCGACTGCAACTGGAAGAGCCGGCGCAACAACGCCGCACTGCCTGAGTATGCGCCATGCCGGTGGCTGACTGGCTGCATCGATTTAGCGCCTACCTGGCGCAGGAGCGGGCCCTGTCACCACGCACGGTAAGCGCCTACGAGCGCGATCTCGATCGCTTTTCCGACTACCTGGACAGCCAGCAAATCGATGACCTGAATCAGGTCAGCGAGCATCACATCCGCGCCTTGATTGCGCAACAGCACCGTCAGGGCCTTGGTGGCCGCTCACTGCAGCGCCAGCTATCTGCCCTGCGCAGCCTGTTTCGTTTTCTGCTGCGCGAGGGTGTTGTCAGCCAAAACCCTGCCAGCGCCGTTCGGGCACCGAAGTCTGGCCGCAAGCTACCGGCGACGCTGGACCCCGATACGCTCGACACGTTGCTGGCCTTCCGGGCCGAAACGCCCCTGGAACTCCGCGACAAAGCGCTTATGGAACTGTTCTACTCCTCCGGCCTGCGCTTAAGTGAGGTGGCGGCGCTGAGCTGGGATCAGCTGGACCTGCCATCGGCGCTGGTCACAGTCCGCGGCAAAGGCAACAAGCAGCGTATGGTGCCCGTGGGTAAAAAAGCGCGTGCTGCGCTGGAAGCCTGGCGTGTAGCCTGGCGGGAACTGGCGCCCTTCGGTGAACCTTCTGTCTTCGTCAGTCGCACGGGTCGGCCCCTGTCCGTGCGTTCGATTCAGGCCCGCATCAGCCACTGGGCCAAGCGCCAGGGTCTGCCCCAGCATGTGCATCCGCATCTGCTGCGCCACAGCTTTGCCAGCCATCTTCTGGAGTCCTCCGGCGACCTGCGCGCGGTACAGGAACTGCTGGGACACGCAGATATCGCAACCACTCAGGTGTACACGCACCTCGACTTTCAACACCTGGCCGAGGTCTATGACAAGGCCCACCCGCGGGCCAAGAAAAAAGCCGGGGACAGCGACTGACCCCGGCCATGATAAGCGCCGCCCGCAGGCGGAAAAGGGCGCTTATTCGTCCGCTTCGACAAAGCGGTAGACGAAACCGGCCACGACGGCACCGAGTATTGGAAACAGCCAGAACAGCCACAGCTGCTGGAGCGCGATGCCGCCCTCAAACAAGGCCGGGCCGGCGCTGCGCGCCGGGTTCACCGAAGTGTTGGTGACTGGAATACTAATGAGGTGGATCAGGGTCAGTCCCAGACCAATCGCCAGCGGCGCAAAACCAGCCGGGGCGCGCTTGTCGGTGGCACCAAGAATGATCAGCAGGAACATGAAGGTCATGACCAGTTCCGTCACCATGCCCTGCGCCATGCCAAAGCCGCCAGGGGAATGGGCGCCCATGCCGTTACTGGCCAGGTTGTCATAGCTACCGGCGATAAAGCCGATCAGCCAGGCTGCCAGGCAAGCGCCCAGCACCTGCGCCACGATGTAGGCTGGCGCATCACCCCATTTGGCCCGGCCTGCAACGCTCAGGCCCACGGTCACGGCGGGATTCAGGTGGCAGCCGGACAGGTGTCCGATGGCAAAGGCCATGGTCAGCACGGTCAAACCAAAGGCAAAGGCAATGCCCAGCGTACCAATACCCGAGCCGGCCAGTACCGCGGCGCCACAGCCACCCAGCACCAGCCAGAAGGTGCCAATTAACTCGGCCGCAAATCGTTTCGAAAGACCCATCAAACGCACTCCTCTTTTGAGTGAAAAAAGACCCCGCCCAGTGCTCATGCGGCGCTGACAGGCAGCGACTTTGAGCCGGTCAAATCGTTCCCAAAGTTAGCTTTCACTGAGCTGGCGCTGACAGTAGCGCCGCGCCGCACGCATACCGGCCAGATAGGCACCGTAGGCCAGCAACACCCACAGCCACTGATGCTCCTGCACCCGCGCCAGCCAGTAGGCTGGCCAGGCAATCGCGGTAACAAAATTCATGAGCGAATCGATAAAGAAATCGATAAGCACCGACAGATCCAGACGCAACAGGTCACCCAGGCTCTGCAGCAGGTCTACCACCTCAAACCACTCCTCCCGAAGCCAGGTATACAGGGCCACCATGCCGTAAAAACGGCCACCGAACTGCAGCCACTGGCGCTCCGCCGGATTCAGTTGCGGCGCATCCTTCGCCTCGTCCTCACCATCCTTCTGGCGCTTACGTAGCTGGTCAATATCGGTTTGCAACTGGGCATCACTGTCGCCGGTGAACAAGCCACGTTTAAGGCTCCACTGCACGATCACAAAAGTCAGGAAGAAAACCGGCAGGGCACCGATAAGCAGCGCCGACGCCAGGCTTTCCGTAAGTTCACCCATGCTTATATCCACTGATCCCCCGGAGCGGTCAGCTTACCACCGGCCGCGCCCGTGTTGACCACGCCGCGCGGTTCGATCAGCAGCACGCTGCACCGCGCCGGTGCTACGGGCCGGTGTTCCAGGCCAGCAGGCACCACATAGAGGTCGCCTTCTTCCAGGGTGATGACCCGGTCGCGCAGTTCAATCTGCAAAGCCCCGGCCAGCACCAGAAAGGCCTCATCCGTGTGCGCATGCGCATGCCAGACGAATTCACCCTCCAGGTGCGCCAGTTTGAACTGGTAATCATTCAGCTCCGCCACCACGCGCGGGCTCCAGCAGTCGCTGAATTGCTTGAGTTTGTCCCGCAGGCGAATCACATCATTGCTCATGCCCTGACCATAGGTTGCTAGGCCGCAGACGGCAAGCCGCTTGTAATGGCCCGCACACACCCCAAATTTCACTGCTGCAAGGATTAGAAAAGCCAACACCATGGGAGTGAGGCAGGTGGAACAGTATCGGGGAACAACAATCTGCTCCGTACGGCGGGGTAACCAGGTCGTCATGGGCGGAGACGGTCAGGTAACGCTGGGCAATACGGTCATGAAATCCAATGCCCGCAAGGTACGCCGCCTCTATAAGGGCGAGGTACTGGCCGGTTTCGCCGGCGCTACCGCAGATGCATTCACCCTGTTTGAACGCTTCGAGGGCAAGCTGGAAAAGCACTCGGGCCATCTGGTGCGTGCCGCCGTGGAAATGGCCAAGGACTGGCGCACCGATCGCGTGCTACGGCGTCTGGAAGCGCTGCTGGCCATCGCCGACAAAGACAACTCCCTGCTGATCACCGGCAACGGTGATGTGGTGGAACCGGAACAGGGGCTGATTGCCATTGGCTCCGGTGGTGCCTTCGCCCAGTCAGCCGCCCTGGCCCTGCTCGGTGACAGCGATCTGGACGCCGAAGCCATCGTGCGCCGCTCGCTGGGCATTGCCGCAGACATCTGCATTTACACCAACAACAATCTGGTCATAGAAACCTTGACCACGGACTAACGGCGCGCGCCACAGGAATCAGACCATGTCGCAAATGACACCTCGCGAAATCGTCGCGGAACTTGATCGCCATATCATCAGCCAAGCCGACGCCAAGCGCGCAGTTGCCATCGCTCTGCGTAATCGCTGGCGTCGTATGCAGGTCAGCGAAGACCTG
>JABSSV010000226.1 GCA_013213875.1 Lysobacterales bacterium | reverse complement strand
TGCCGAGTGACCTGCGGGACAAGCGGCCGATTATAGCAAGCCAGAGCCTCGAAAGGCCCCTGTGAGCAGGAAAAACTGTGGCTTAAGCCGACTCACGAAGCAGCCGGGCCGGACGTACGCCCAGCAGCAACAGGGTAACGCCATAGAGTGCGGCGCCAGCCGCAATCCAGGCCCCCAGACGCCAGGCACGGTCCCAGGCCTGCAGGGGCAGCCAGTGCGCCAGGGCCGGCACGGCCAGCACCAGCAGTGCACCCATGGCCAGGCAGGCCAGGAATACCGCCAGAGCCAACGGTGCCCAGCCGGCCAATGGCTGATACACGCCACCTCGCCGCAAGCCCCGGTAAAGCAGCGCCGCATTAAGCCAGGCCGCAGCAGAGCTCGCCGCAGCCAGACCCGCGTGGGGACCGGCAAAACCCAGTTTTAACAGGCTGCCGACGAACAGCAAATTCAGCAGCACGTTGAGCCCCATGGCCAGCAGGCTGATGCGTACCGGCGTGGCCGGGTCCTGACGGGCAAAATAGCCCGGCGCCAGTACCTTGATAGCAATGAAGGCCGGCAGCCCCACCGCATAGGCCACCAGGCTCAGACTCGCCATGTGTACATCGCTGGCGGCAAAGCGCCCGTATTGAAACAGGGTAGCCAGCATGGGCTCGGCCAGCGTAGCCAGACCCACAGCGGCTGGCAGCGTGATCACCAGAGCCAGGCGCAGGGCCCAGTCCAGCGTGGCGGAGAACGCTTCAGGACTCTGCGCCGCATGCTTGCGTGAGAGGCTGGGGAGAATGACCGTCGCCAGCGCGACGCCAAACACGCCCAGAGGAAACTCCAGCAGGCGATCGGAATAGTAGAGCCAGGACACGCTGCCGGTAATCAGGAAGGTGGCGATCACGCTGTCGATCAGCAGATTAACCTGCGCCGCCGAGGAACCCAGCAGCGTTGGCACCATCAATTTTAATACGCGCCGCACACCACTGTGCCGCCAGCCCCAGCGCGGCCGGGGCAGCAAGCCCAGACGCATGAGCGCCGGTAGCTGAAACAGCAGCTGCACCAGACCGGCCAGAAAAACCCCCCAGGCCAGCGCCATGACCGGCACCTCAAAGTGCGAGGACAGCAAAACCGCACAGCCGATCAAACTCAGGTTCAGGAGTACCGGCGTAAGAGCCGGCACCAGAAAACGCTCGAAACTATTAAGAATGCCCCCGGCGAGCGCCGTCAGGCTGATAAACAGAATATAGGGGAAGGTGATGCGCAGCATATCGCTGGCAAGCGCGAACTCCGGGCGACCCTCGGTCCACCAGCCGGGCGCAAACACCGCCAAAACGGCCGGCGCAAAGGTGACCCCCAGCGCCGTAAGCAGTAGCAACACCGATAGCAGCGCACCGGTCACATGGTCGATAAATTCGCGCAGCGCCTGCCGGTCCCCCGCCTCCCTCAGCTCGGACAAGACCGGTACAAAGGCGAGGGAAAAAGAGCCCTCGGCAAACAGCCGCCGCATAAAATTGGGAATCTTGAAGGCCAAAAAGAAGGCATCGGTTTCGCCACTGGCACCAAACCAGCGGGCGAGCACGACGTCCCGCAGAAACCCGAGAATCCGTGACAAAATGGTGGCGCTGCCCACGGTGGCCGTGGATTGGAGCAATTTCAAAACCTTAGGTCCTTCTGATGGCGCGCCCGCCGGCACTGCTAAAGCACCTAAAAGCGTTGACCCCGCCAGCTAAAACGGGGATAATGCGCGGCTTGATTTTTCGACCCTGAATTTTTGGAGAAAACCTTGGCTAACAGTCTATCAGCACGCAAACGTGCCCGTCAGGCCGAGAAAAACCGCCTGCGTAACGCCTCCCAGCGCTCTGCCATGCGGACGGCCCTCAAGAAAGTGAATGCGGCCATCGAGTCTGGTGACAAGGCTGCCGCCGAGACGGCTTACAAAGCCGCTGTCCCCAGCATCGATAAGTCCGTGACCAAAGGCCTGATCCACCGGAACAAGGCCGCGCGACACAAGTCGCGCCTGAACGCGCAAATCCGCGCGCTCTGATCACGAGCACGATTGCATCACAGAAATATGAAAAAGCCCCGCCAAGAGCGGGGCTTTTTTATGGCTTAGGCCGGCGCTAGACCGGATCCGGCGGCGTCTCTGGCAACACCGTGGCATAGCGTTCATCAATTTCCTCGGCTTCCGCATGATCAGCGCTCTGCTGTTCTACTGCGCGCATAATGCGTTGAACCAAATCCTCCGTACCTTGCTGGGCCACGGAAGAAATCACTGCCCATTCACCTTTCCATTGCAGCGTTTCCAGAACCCCCTGCACGGTGGAATCGAGCGCCTCCGGAGCCAGCAGATCGGCCTTGGTAAAAACCAGCCAGCGCGGCTTGTCAGCCAGCGCCGCATCGTAGTTCAGCAGCTCGCGCTCCAACTCAATTACGGCCTCAGCGGGATCCTTGCCATCGAGCGGCGCCAGTTCTACCAGGTGCAGCAGTAAGCGCGTGCGTTGCAAATGCTTCAGAAACTGAATACCGAGGCCCGCGCCTTCCGCTGCCCCTTCGATAATGCCTGGAATATCGGCAATCACAAAGCTGTGATCGACATCGATACTGACCACACCCAGGTTCGGATGCAGCGTGGTGAACGGGTAATCAGCCACCTTGGGACGCGCCGCGGAAACGGCGCTGATCAGGGTCGATTTGCCCGCATTGGGATAGCCCAGCAGGCCCACATCCGCCAGCACTTTCAATTCCAGATGCAGTTGCCGTTCTTCACCCGGCTCACCGGGCACGAACTTGCGCGGAGCCCGGTTCGTGGAGCTTTTGAAATGCACATTGCCCAGGCCGCCTTTCCCGCCCCGGGCCACCACCATTTCCTGGCCGTGACGGGTGACTTCACCCAGCAACTCGCCGCTTTCTTCATCACGCACAATCGTGCCCAGCGGCACGCGGATCACGATCTGGTCGGCGCCCTTACCGGCCATCTGCCGGCCGCGCCCGGGCTCACCGTTTTTCGCTTTGTATTCCCGCCGATGGCGAAAGTCCACCAGCGTATTCAAACCCGAATCGCCCTGCAGCAACACGCTACCACCGCGCCCACCATCACCCCCGTCCGGTCCGCCGTACTGAATATATTTTTCGCGACGGAATGAGGCCGAGCCATCACCGCCCTTGCCGGCACGAACATGGATTGATGCTTCATCAACGAATTTCATGAATTGCTCCTGCCGTCGGGCCAAGCCCGGACCAAAAAAAACCCCGCCAGAGCGGGGCTTTTTCGCAGCTTCGGCCCGATTTACTCGGCGTCGATGCTGACGTATTTGCGCTTGGGCATGCCCCGCGTTTCAAATTTCACTTTACCGTCTTTCAGCGCGAACAGCGTGTGATCGCGGCCGACACCTACGTTATCACCGGCTTTGAACTTGGTGCCACGCTGGCGAACGATGATGTTACCGGCCAGTACTGCTTCACCGCCGTAGCGCTTCACACCCAGGTACTTCGGGTTTGAATCGCGACCGTTACGAGTACTACCGCCTGCCTTCTTATGTGCCATGACTTAAGTCTCCTGTCAGTCTTCAGACTTGGCGTCGTCTTTCTTGGCTTTCGCCTTGGACTCAGCCTTTGCTGCGGTCTTTTTAGGCGCTGCTTTCTTGGCAGCTGCCTTCTTGGGTTTGGCAGCCGCTTTCGCTGGCGCCTTGTCTTCGTCTGTCGCTGCCTTCTTGGCGGCGGCTTTCTTTTTCTTCGCCGGCGCTTTCTTCGCAGCAGTACCCTCGATGCCGGTGATTTCCAGCAGCGTGTAGTACTGACGGTGGCCCATGCGCTTCATGTGATGCTTGCGGCGCTTGAACTTAATGATTTTGACCTTGTCTCCGCGGCCGTGCTCGACCACCGTAGCCAGCACTTTTCCGCCTTCTACCAGCGGCGTGCCCACCTTGACGTCGGCACCTTCGCCAACCATGAGAACCTGGTCCAGCTCAACCGTGGCACCTTTCTCCACTTCGAGCTTTTCTACCTTAATCTGATCACCGGCGGCAGCACGGTACTGCTTCCCGCCAGTTTTGAAAACTGCGTACATTGGTATCCCGCTCCATCTCGTGCTCGGGCGCCCGGTAAAGGGTCTTGAACTGGCCCGGCAGCTGGGTCATTTTTCAGGCCTTTTCAGCGCTTTGCAGCTAACTGGGTCGGCCCTCCACAAAAGAGCGGGGATGTTAGCGGTTTTGCCTCTACAGGTCAACCGCGGAACAGGCCTTCCCGGCGGGTCGCCCACATGCTTTTCCCGCCGCCCCGTCACTTTGCTCCCATCACATGGGGGGGCGTATAGTAGGGAGTTTACTTTTTCATGTGACAGGCGATGGAAAACATCCTGATCCGGGGCGCCCGGACCCACAATTTGGACAACATCGACATTGAGCTGCCGCGCGATCAGCTCATTGTAATAACGGGCCTCTCAGGATCCGGAAAATCATCGCTGGCCTTCGACACCATCTA
>JABSSV010000225.1 GCA_013213875.1 Lysobacterales bacterium | reverse complement strand
TTGCGCCCTTTTTTTGTGCGCCTTGAACAGAGCTGAGCGGGCTTCGGCCCGACGGGAAAACGATGAGCAGTAACCGACTGATTGAACTATTGCAGCCGCTGGTTGAAGCGCTGGGCTACGAATTTGTGGGCCTGGAGTATCAAAAGAACCCGCAGCATGGGCTGCTGAGGATTTACATCGATGGCCCCGAGGGTGTTGGGCTGGAGGACTGTGAGACGGTCAGCCGGGAAGTGGCTGCGCAGCTGGATGTGGAAGACCCTATCGCCGGCCACTACAACCTGGAAGTGTCCTCGCCGGGCCTGGACCGGCCCCTGTTCACACCGGAGCAATATGCTCAGTTTTTGGGCTATGAGGCCAAGCTCACCAGCTTTGCGCCGGTGGATGGACGGCGCAAGTTCAAGGGCGAATTGCTGACTGTAGAAGGCGACACGGTCGCTATTGAGGTAGACGGCGAAACTTATACGCTGTCTTTTGACAACATCGCCAAGGCGCGCCTCGTACCGGATTACGACGCGCTAATGGCAGAAAGAAAAGAGTGATCGGTTTGATCACACCCACGTTGACGGGGAAGTACCGAAAATGAGTAAAGAGATTCTGTTGGTCGTAGACGCTGTTTCCAATGAGAAGGGCGTCGGTAAGGACGTGATTTTTGACGCGCTTGAGGCTGCGCTGGCATCTGCAGCGAAGCGCCGGAGTGGCGAGGAAATCGGCGTTCGCGTTGCGATTGATCGGGAAACCGGTGAATACGAAACCTTTCGGCGCTGGGAAGTGCTGGAAGAAGAGGCCGAGATCGAGTTTCCGGAAGCCCAGTACACACTGAGCCAGGCTCAGGAGCGGGACGCCGATATCGAGGTGGGTGGCTTTATCGAGGAGCCGATGGAAAACCCGGAATTCGGGCGTATCGCCGCGCAAACGGCGAAACAGGTCATCGTGCAGCGCGTTCGTGAGGCGGAGCGTGCGCAGGTGGTGGAGGCCTACCAGGATCGCGCGGGCGAACTGATCAACGGCATCGTTAAGCGCATTGAGCGCGGTAATGTCTATCTGGATCTGGGCGGCAATGCCGAGGCCTTTGTGGCTCAGCGCCATATGATTCCCGGCGAGACCGTGCGTCCCGGAGATCGCCTGCGGGCTTTCCTGTATGAGGTTCGTTCAGAGCTTCGCGGCCCCCAGCTGTTTGCCAGCCGCACCATCAAGGAATTTTTGATGGCGCTGTTCGAACTGGAAGTGCCGGAAATCGGTCAGGAATTGATCAGCATCATGGGCGGTGCCCGTGATCCCGGTCGACGGGCCAAGATTGCGGTGCAGTCCAATGACCCGCGCACCGATCCCATTGGTGCCTGCGTCGGCATGCGCGGTTCCCGCGTGCAGGCCGTATCCAACGAGCTGGCCGGCGAACGCATCGACATCATTCTCTGGGACGATAACCCGGCCCAGTTCGTCATTAATGCCATGGCACCGGCTGAGGTGGCTGCCATCGTGGTGGACGAGGAGAGCAAATCCATGGACATCGCCGTGGAAGAGCCTAACCTTTCGCAGGCTATTGGCCGTGGCGGTCAAAACGTGCGCCTGGCCAGCGAGCTGTCTGGCTGGGAACTCAACGTCATGACCGTTGAGGACGCGGAGGCCAAGGGTGAAGAGGAGGCCCAGAAGCTGGTGGTGCGCTTTATGGAGCGTCTCGACGTAGACGAGGACGTGGCCTCGATCCTCGTGCAGGAAGGCTTTAGCAGCGTGGACGAAGTCGCCTATGTGCCGGAGGCCGAGCTGCTGGACGTGGAAGAGTTCGACGAGGACATGGTGACGGAATTGCGCCGTCGCGCCCGTGACGCGCTGCTGACGCAGCTCATCGCCAAGGAAGAAGTGCTGGACGAAAACAAGCCGGCTGAGGATCTGCTGGCACTGGACGGCATGAACGAGCGGCTGGCCTTCCGTCTGGCGGAACGCGGTGTTCGTACCCAGGAAGACCTGGCCGAGCTGGCCGTAGACGAACTGCAGGAAGTGGACGAGCTGGATGATGAAGCCGCCGCTGCCCTGATTATGGCTGCCCGCGAACCCTGGTTCGCTGAGGACCCGGAAGACGCAACGCAGGACCAGGCCTGATTTAAGGGCCTGAACAGGAGCTCAGCATGTCGAAAGTAACCGTTTCACAACTCGCCGAGGTGCTCGGTGTCAGCGTCGAGAAGCTGCTTGGTCAGCTCAACGAGGCTGGCATTGAAGCCCAGTCCGGCGATGAAGCCGTCTCCAATGACGACAAGAAAAAACTGCTCGCCCACCTGCGTGCCAGCCATGGCAAATCCGAATCGGATGCCACGGCGCCCCGTAAGGTGACCCTGAAGCGCCGCTCGGTAAGCGAACTGCGCATTCCCGGCAGCGGACCGCGTGCCGCCACCAAGACCGTCAACGTGGAGTTCCGCAAGAAACGCACCTATGTGAAGCGTGACCAGCTGGACGCACACCAGACGGAAGATCCGGAGCGTGAGGCGGCCCGGAAGGCGCTGGAAGAATCCCGCGCCCAGCGTGAGGAAGAGGCCCAGCGCGTGCAGGCCGAACAGGAAGCCAGGGACCGTCAGCAGGCGGAGGAAACCGCGCGGGTAGAGGCGGAAGAAGCGGCCCGTAAGGAGCAGGAAGAACAGGCCCGACGGGAAGCGGAAGAAGCGGCGCGCAAGGTGGAAGAGCAGCGCGCGGCGGAAGAAAAAGCGCGTAAGGCTGAAGAAGAGAAGGCGCGCAAATTCGCTGAATCGCAGCGCAAGCGCAAGAAAGAGAAGAGTGCGCCTGCCACCCGCTACGGCCGCGACAAACTGCACGTGGCCGGTGGCGCGGCGAACCGTCGCCGTAAGCCGACACGCCGCATGGCGCCGTCTTCCAGCGCGCGGCCCAGCGAGCATGGTTTCTCTCGCCCCACCGCGCCCGTCGTCCGGGAGGTTGCGGTACCGGAAACCATCACCGTGGCCGAGCTGGCCAAGTTGATGGCGGTGAAGGCTGGCGAAGTGATCAAGGTGCTCATGGGCATGGGCATGATGGTGACCATTAACCAGCCGCTGGATCAGGACACAGCCATTCTCGTGGTCGAGGAAATGGGTCATGAGGCCAAGCAGGCTGAGGCCAAGGACATCGAGCAGGAACTGCTGGCGGAAGAGCATGAGGATGCCGGTGATGCGGTCACGCGCCCGCCCGTGGTGACGGTTATGGGGCATGTGGACCATGGCAAGACCTCCTTGCTCGACTACATCCGGGAGTCCCGTGTAGCGGCCGGCGAGGCCGGCGGCATTACGCAGCACATCGGTGCCTACCATGTGGAGACACCAAAGGGCGGAATTACCTTCCTGGATACGCCCGGCCATGCCGCCTTTACGGCCATGCGTGCGCGCGGTGCCAAGGCCACGGATATCGTGATTCTGGTGGTCGCTGCCGATGACGGCGTCATGCCCCAGACGGAAGAAGCCATTCAGCACGCGCGTGCGGCAGAGGTGCCGCTGATCGTGGCCGTGAATAAGATGGACAAGCCGGAAGCGGATATGGAACGGGTGAAGTCCGAGCTGGCGGCGAAGGAAGTGGTGCCCGACGACTGGGGCGGTGAAGAGCAATTCATCCCGGTCTCGGCCATGACCGGCGACGGCGTTGATGATCTGCTGGAGGCGATTTCGCTGCAGGCGGAACTGCTGGAATTGACCGCCGTGGCCGATCGCTCTGCCCGCGGCATTGTGATTGAATCCAGCCTCGACAAGGGCCGCGGTCCGCTGGCCACGGTGCTGGTGCAGGAAGGCACGCTCAAGCATGGCGACACCATGCTGGCCGGTCAGGAAATCGGGCGCGTGCGTGCCATGTTTGATGAAACCGGTAGCAAGGTCACGGAAGTGGGACCGTCCATGCCGGTGCAGGTGCTGGGTCTCTCCGGCGTGCCCATGGCGGGTGACGAAGTGCTGGTCGCTGCGAACGAGCGTAAAGCGCGTGAAGCGGCGTCCCAGCGTCAGGATCGCTCCCGCGAAGGGCGTTTGGCCCAGCAGCAGGCGGCCAATCTGCAGAACCTCTTTGAGAGCATGGGCAAGGACGAGCAGCTGCAGGTCAACCTGCTGGTGCGCGCCGACGTGCAGGGTTCCGTGGAAGCGCTGCGTGACGCACTGGTCAAGCTTAGCAACGACGAAGTGAAGGTCAACATTGTGGCTTCCGGTGTGGGTGCCATTACCGAGTCTGACGCCTCGCTGGCACACGCTTCCGGCGCCATCATCATTGGCTTCAACGTACGTGCCGATGCTTCGGCGCGCAAATCGATCCAGGAAAACGATCTGGATTTGCACTATTACAGTGTGATTTACGATGCCATCGACGAGGTCAAGGCAGCCATCTCCGGCATGCTGGGTACGGAGACCCGCGAGAGCATCATTGGTCTGGCACAGGTCAAGGACGTGTTCCGTTCTTCCAGCCATGGCCCCATCGCGGGCTGTCTGGTGCTCGAGGGTGTGGTGCGCCGTGACAACCCGATTCGCGTGCTGCGCGATAACGTGGTGGTTTTCGAAGGCGAACTGGAGTCACTGCGCCGCTTCAAGGACGATGTGAAGGAAGTTCAGTCCGGTACCGAGTGCGGTATCGGCGTGAAGCAGTACAACGATGTGAAGCCCAACGACCAGATCGAATGCTGTGAGCGGGTCGAGGTTGCGCGGACGCTCTGATGGCACCGCGCGAGTTCAAACGTTCGGAGCGCGTGGCCGGTGAGCTGCGGCGTGAACTCGCGCAGCTGATTCAGCGCGAGTTGAAAGATCCTGCGGTCGGTTTCGTCAGCGTCTCGGACGTGGAGGTCAGTCGTGATCTGTCCCATGCCAAGGTGTTCGTTACGGTATTTGATGAAGCCGCTGCCGCGGACAGCCTGCGTGCCCTGAATAAGGCAGCCGGATTCCTGCGCCGGCGTTTGGGGCAGGAAATGCGCATGCGCAGCGTACCGGAGCTGAATTTCCAACATGACAGCTCGGTGGAAACCGGTCAGCGTATGGACCAGCTGATTGACAAAGCGGTGGCCGCCGATCCGCGGCATGAGTCCGATGAGGATCAGCCGCATGACGGTGAGAGCGAAGCTTGAGCCGGCGGCGGCGCGGCGCACATATCAACGGCCTGGTCCTGCTCGATAAGCCAGAAGGCCTTTCTTCCAATCAGGCACTGCAGCGTGTGCGGCGCCTGTTCAATGCCCGTAAGGGCGGTCATACGGGCACGCTGGACCCGTTTGCAACCGGCATGCTGCCCCTGTGTCTTGGCGAAGCCAGCAAGACCGCTGCCTTTATGCTGGATGCCTGCAAAGCCTATCGGGCCACAGCACGCTTTGGGGCCGCCACGGCCACGGGCGATCGCGAGGGTAAGGTGGTGGAGGAGGCGCCGGTACCGCAGCCGGAGCCTGCGCAATGGCAGCAGCTGTTGGCCACCATGAGCGGTGCGCAGATGCAGGTGCCGCCCATGTTTTCAGCCCTCAAGCACGAGGGCAAACCGCTCTATGAACTGGCCCGGCAAGGCATTAGCGTGCCGCGTAAGGCACGGCCGGTTACCATTCATGAACTGCGACTGCTGAGCTGGGAGCCACCGGAGCTGTGTTTTGAGGTGGTGTGCTCCAAGGGCACCTATATTCGCACGCTGGCGGAGGACCTGGCGGAGGCGCTGGGCAGTCGTGCACACCTGGTGAATCTGCGTCGCCTGTGGGTCGAGCCGTTTCAGCGGGTCCCCATGGTGACGCTGGAAGAGCTCGAAGTAGCGGCGGAAAACGCGTGCCTGGAAGAGCACCTCTTGCCGGTCGAGGCGGGGCTCTCCGGCTGGCCCGAAGTGACGCTGGATGCGGCCGCAACGCGGGTGTTTCGCAACGGCAATCCGGCGTCGGCGGCGGTCGAGACCCTGCCGGAAGGACTGTTTTTGGTGCGGGATGAGCAGCGCCGGGCCCTGGGTATTGGCACCCGGCAGGGAGGGTTGGTGCAGCCGCGCAAAGTATTTTTGCTGGACGCCCCCGGTGGTTCCTGACCAGGGGCTCGGAAGTGTCTGTTTTTGGGCAGGGTTTTAAGGCTTTTGAAGCGCTTAAAAAGGCTTGTTTGAGGGGGCTTTGACGCGTACAATACGCGGCTCTTTCAACCGGGGCTTACCGAGGGCTTTGCAAAGACCCCTGCTCACGCCGGGCAACCAGGGTTTTTACAAAGACCTCGAGGCTCTAGATATGGAGACTAACCATGTCTTTTAATGCTGAGGCAAAAAGCAAGATCGTCGAGGAATACAAACGCTCCGAGAGCGACACCGGCTCCCCCGAGGTGCAGGTAGCGCTGTTGACGGCCCGTATTCGTCACCTGACAGACCACTTCAAGACGCACAAGGGTGATCACCACTCGCGTCGCGGTTTGCTGCGACTGGTTAACCAGCGTCGCGGCCTGCTCGATTACCTGAAAAACAAGGATATCGAGCGCTACCGTGACCTGATCGGTCGCCTTGGTCTGCGCCGTTAAAGTCTTTTTGTCCTATCGACTCGATTAAGCGTCTGGCATAACCCCACGGTTTTGCCAGCGCTTTGTCGTATCCCACTTTTACGTTTTCAGGAAACTTGACGTGCAAAAAATCACCAAGACGTTCCAGTTCGGTGACCATGAGGTCACCATCGAAACCGGCCGTGTCGCCCGCCAGGCTGACGCGACGGTTCTGGTTTCCATGGCCGATACGGTGGTCATGGTTGCGGCAGTCGGACGCAAGGAGCCGAACCCCGGCCAGTCCTTCTTCCCGCTGACAGTTAACTACCAGGAAAAATTCTATGCCGCCGGTCGTATCCCGGGCGGTTTCTTCAAACGCGAAGGTCGCCCGACCGAGAAGGAGGTACTGACCTGCCGCCTGATCGACCGTCCGATCCGTCCGCTGTTCCCGAAAGGCTTTCTGAACGAAGTTCAGGTTACCGCCAATCTGGTCTCTTCCAACCCGGAAGTGGATGGCGACATCCCGGCCCTGATCGGTGCCTCTGCGGCACTGGCCCTGTCCGGCATGCCTTTCGCTGGCCCCATTGGCGCTGCCAAGGTGGGCTACATTGACGGCAACTACGTGCTCAACCCAACGGCTAGCCAGCTGGAAGAGTCCAAGCTGGAACTGGTGGTTGCGGGTACGGAAAAAGCCGTGCTGATGGTGGAATCGGAAGCGGACCTGCTGAGCGAAGACGTGATGCTCGGCGCCGTGACCTTTGGCCATGAAGCCATGCAGGTGGCGATCCAGGCCATCAACGAGCTGTGCGCCGAAGTGGGCGTGGATGCCTGGACCTGGGAAGCACCGGCAGAAAACACCGCGCTCAAGAGCGCCGTGGAAGCTGCGGCTTCTGAAGGCTTGAATGCGGCCTACGCGATTGCCGACAAGATGGCGCGCCGCGAAGCCGTGGGCGAGGTCAAGGCAGCGGTCATCGAGCAGTTGACCGATGCGGAAGACGAAAGCAAACCGAGCGCTGGCGAAGTGAGCGAGTACTTCCACAAGCTGGAGAAGTTCCTGGTCCGTGACCGGGTGCTGTCCGGCAACCCGCGTATCGACGGCCGTGAGCCCACCGATGTGCGTCAGATCACCGTGGAAGCCGGCATGTTGCCGCGCACGCATGGTTCGGCCCTGTTTACGCGCGGTGAGACGCAGGCCATTGTGACCACCACGCTGGGTACCACCCGTGACGCGCAGATCATTGATGCGGTGACCGGTGAATACAAAGACCCGTTCATGCTGCACTACAACTTCCCGCCCTTCTGTGTGGGTGAGACCGGCTTTATGGGCGGTCCCAAGCGTCGGGAAATCGGGCATGGCCGTCTGGCGCGCCGCGGTATCTCGGCCGTACTGCCCGGTCAGGACAGCTTCCCCTACGTGATCCGCGTGGTGTCTGAAATCACCGAGTCCAACGGTTCTTCCTCCATGGCCTCCGTGTGTGGTTCTTCCCTGGCGCTGATGGATGCGGGCGTACCGCTGAAAGCACCGGTGGCGGGTATCGCTATGGGCCTCATCAAGGAGGGCGACCGTTTCGCCGTGCTGTCCGACATCCTCGGTGACGAAGATCACCTCGGTGACATGGACTTCAAGGTGGCCGGTACCAGCGAAGGTATTACCGCTCTGCAGATGGATATCAAGATTGAGGGTATCAACGAGGAAATCATGAAGATCGCCCTGGCCCAAGCCAACGAAGGGCGTAACTACATCCTCGGTGAGATGAACAAAGTGCTTTCTGAGCCGCGTGCCGAGATGAGCGAGTTCGCCCCCCGTCTCATGACCATCAAGATCCATCCGGATAAGATCCGTGACGTGATCGGTAAGGGTGGCGTGACCATCCGCTCCATCACGGAAGAAACCGGCGCCACCATCGATATCGATGACGACGGTACCATCACCATCGGTTCCGTGGACAAGGCCGCTGGCGACGAAGCGCGCAAGCGCATCGAGCAGATCACGGCGGACATCGAGCCGGGCCAGATCTTCGAAGGCAAGGTCATCAAGATCATGAACTTCGGCGCCTTTGTGTCACTGACGCCGGGCCGTGACGGTCTGGTGCACATCTCCCAGCTCTCCGAGGAGCGCGTGGAAGAAGTGACCGACGTGGTGAAAGAAGGCGAAATGGTCAAAGTGAAGGTTCTGGAAGTCGACAAGCAGGGCCGGATTCGCCTGTCCATGAAAGAGGTTGGCAAGGACGACTAAGTCGTCTGCCCACCGGGCATGACGCCAGCACTGGTGTCATGCCGGATACTCGCGTCAGCGTTGTATCCGGGATCCAAATAGAAACGGCGCCCCAGGGCGCCGTTTTTTTATGCGTGAATGGTAAACACATGTTGTTGGTAGACGGCCTGTGCTGGCTTTCCATGCTGGAATTTCTGACCTGCCTAGCGCGGTCCGTCAGGGGCACTGGCTTGAACTGGCGGGGTTTTCACGGGGTACCTGATCCGCCCCCAAACATAAGTTAGCCCGCCGACTACACGGGATTCCTCTGAATAAAAAGCTGGTCTACAATGAAGGTCCGCACGGATGAGAGCAAGCGTCGGTTAGCTTCTTTAACCCATGGCACAAATCATCAGTGTTGACAGGGTCGTGCTTTCTAAACGATCTTTAACAAGAGCGGGGAGTTCGTGTTTCCCAAGCTCTGTCCTACAAAGTGTCAGGCGTGCACTGACGGGAATGCCGATCGCTGGTGTTGCTAACATCGCTGCTGCGCAGCCCTGTGAAAATGCTTTGTATCCATTGGTTCTTGTCGTATTTCGTAGGCTGGTCTATTTGGCTTTTCATTGATTCGTAAATAGATATCGCGCTGAGCAGGACGATCATTTGAGTTTTTAAATTGATACGACGTTGATCGCCTCTCTGGGGGGATGGAATATAGGGCGGGCCCCTATCTTTGACGTTGGTGTTAACGGAAAAAATGCCAATTGGTTCTCCAGTGATGGTTTTCGTTTCATAAGTTTTAGTGAGAGAGACAGGAGAGCTAGCTTGGTTTCAAGTTGTGGAAAAGAGGACAGTACATGACTAGCGTTCTTTAGCCTGTGTGTCTCTCTTTTAGTTCCGTTGAAAATTTGTCTTCGGCTTAATCTCGGTGCGGGGTTCGGGTAGGTATCTGATTGTTTTAGGTTCTATTTGTTTTTCTTATGAATTTCACTCATCAAAAGGAATGCATCTATGCGAAATGGAAGGAGAACGCAACGGACAATAGCCAGCGCTGGTCCCATCAAATCTATTGCTATTGTCGGCGGTGGTACCACGGGTTGGATTGTTGCTTCCTTGATGGCAAAAAAACTGAACTCTAGCTGTGATATCCAGCTCATTGAAAGCGCGGCGATTGGGAGATTAGGCGTGGGAGAAGCCACCGTTCCCAGTATCAAACGGGAAGTTTTTGATTATTTGGAGATTCCTGAAGACGAGTGGATGTCAGCGTGCCACGCTACTTTCAAATTGGGTATTAATTTTGTCAATTGGACCGAATCAAAAGAGTCCAAAAAGGCCAATAGCTACTTTCATCTCTTTGGTGAGATTCCAACGGTGGATGGCATTCCTTTAACTCACTATTGGTTGCGCAATAAGTTGATGGGTAAGGACGTTGGGCGCTTTGATGAGTCCTTATACAAGGCGGCCGCTATGTGTTCTGCCGAGCGTGCACCGTTGCAACGGGACGGTACCCGCGTTGAACATTATGCCTATCATTTCGACGCTCAGTTGGTAGCGGATTACTTGTCGAACTGGGCGCAGGGACGTGGCGTAAAACGCATTGAAGCCACCGTGGCAGGGGTGGATTTAGATGCTCGTGGTTGGGTCAGCGGACTACAGCTAGACAACGGTGAGCAGGTGACAGCTGACCTGTACATTGACTGTAGCGGATTCCGTGGTTTGCTGATCAATGAAACCATGAAAGTTCCCTTCACGTCTTTTAACGAGAATCTACTCGTCGACCGTGCCATAGCGATGCCAACAGATAACGAGCCTGGCCAAGAGTTAGAACCCTTTAGCACCGCTACAGCGTTAAGTGCTGGCTGGTCATGGAATATCCCATTGCAGCATCGCACAGGAAATGGTTACGTATATTCTAGTGCCCACATAAGCAGTGATGAAGCTGAGTTGGAATTTCGCAAGCTGGTAAACATGCCAGATAAAGGGGAGTGCCGTCATCTTAAAATGCGCATCGGGCGCAACAGCAAAGCGTGGACGAATAATGTGGTGGCGTTCGGTCTGTCTTACTGTTTCATTGAGCCTCTTGAATCCACTGGTATTTATTCTACTTACGCTGGAGTGCATCAGTTCTTGCGCTATTTCCCTGATTTGACGATGGACTTGGGGTTGCAAGAAAAATTTAATGAGCGCATGGCTTATATGGTAGATGATATTCGCGACTTTATTGTGATGCATTATGTGGTCACTAATCGCGAGGACTCTTCTTTCTGGCGCACTTGTAAGTACGATCTCCCTTATTCAGATAATTTAAAAGAAGTTCTTGAACTGCATCGCGCCGGGGTTCCTGTTCGGCAGGGCTATGCGGGTGATGAGTTATATAATCAATTCGAAGCCAGTTTTGACCGTTTTTGGACTAACAGCAATTACATGTCTGTATTAATAGGATCTGATAAATTTCCAGAGAAAATTATGCCAATCTTGAATTGCATGCCCGAGTCCGTCGCGCAAGCGCAGCGACAAATAAAGGAAATTAAATGGCAAGGCGAGCAACTGAAGAGTTCGCTGCCAAGCCATCGTGAATATTGCAACTTGATGCGTGATAACGCAGCTATGTAAAGAGTTTTGGTTGTTTTTCTAACGATTCGGAGTCAAGGCGCCCTGGGGTTGCGGCGGCAACGTTGAGTGGTGCCGTGTCTCTTTCCATAACCCCGCTGTGCTCCACTGAATACGGTTCGGTAAGGCCATGGCATATCGATTCCTGACGGTTTCTCCTGTCCTTGCGGGTTGCCTGGAGTTGCTGATAATGATTCGTTATTTTGCGAAATTCGTCTTACAGGGCCCATCCAGCTGAAGAACGGTCAAACAGCTCTATGAAGACAAATTGTTGGGCGTCCCGGTCTTCATGGTCAGATGTTCAAAAGGCAAAGGGTGCTTTTTATCACCGGATATTCATGGTAACGATGAGGGTCGCCGTGGCTTTGTCCTCATCCAGGGCAAGGCTGGTGACAGACGTCAATTAACCATGACGTTGATCACGGCGCTGGTTTAGAACCCCTTTGATTCTTTTCTTCTCCTCGTAGCGTGAAGCTACCATAGCCCGAACAGCCCCAAGCGATTCTGAACAGCACAGGCCTTCTCCCATGCTGACCGTCATTTCCCCTGCTAAAACCTTGGACTATGAAACGCCGATATGCCTGAGGCGCGTCGCCTACACATTTCGGCCCGATGGGCTCGCTGGGTCTATCAAGAGCACAGCTTGCGTGAGTGCACGATTGGGGGCCAGTGCGCACAATACCAGGATGAATACGTAAGATTTGAATAGCCCAATGGTGATTATGACGTTCGGCAAATAGCCGTGCCTACTTCCCTGACCCTTGGCGTCCGAGGAGCATCGGACACAGGATGTTTGGAAAATCCTGATCCCTAAGGTTCGGTTAATTGCAAACGAAGAATAGGATAAATCTGTGAAGACATATGCTAAGTGGGTTGCTCCGGGCTTCGTTCTCATGGCCGGAGCACTTTTTTATCTCGGAAACTGGCAAAACGGAGCCGAGAATTCAGAGCCGGAAGAGCTTGAGAATCATACGTCGGCTAACACGACAGAATCAGTATTCGGAATGTCGGACTCGGCAAATGTGACTGACATTGTGAATGACATTGTGAATGACAGCCCTGTCCAGTCTTCTAGCCAGGAATCAGCGGCACTTTCCGTTCAAGACTTGTGGGCCTCCAATTCAGCTATTGACGCCATTACGCTTGCAGACGGGTATGTGGATTCGGAGTATGGGCATGTCGCTTCCTGGATTGAGCAACAGGTTCAGACCATATGCAGAGGCGAGCTCGATTACTCAAAACTGGAATCACCACTCGTTGAGTATGCCAATGAATGGGCATTTGAATCGTTGAGTACCTTTTGTGAGGGCTGGGACGAAGGCCTCGCTTCGTTTAGTTTGCCAGAGCTGCGATCTCGATCGGCGAGAGCGGAATACCAAAAGGCGCAGGTGCAGAATGCCATATTGAGTGCTGACTCGAAAGGCGTGCTTCTCGGTGAGTTGATTTTCAAATCAGAAACACCTCAAGAGATCACCAACCTGATTTCAGTATTGAGGGAGAATCCCTCCATCGGACGAGCATTGGCAATTGAGAATCGCGTGTCTTTCGAGATGAATCCCCGTGAGTATCAGCTGGCCGTTGGAATTGCGTCCGGTTTAATTTCTTGTTCACGGTTTTCCGGTTGCGAGCCGGGGGGGATCGTGGTTCAGCAACACTGTATGATGCTTGGTAGTATTTGCCATCCCGGAATCAGCTATGAAGAACTTCTGTATGAGGGGCTCAGCCCGCGAGACCTCAGGAATGCAGTGAGTTTGATCGAATGGATGAGCTCGCCGGACCCCTAATTGTAGATAGTCATCTGTGCAAAATGGAACCTTTTTGCAACACTTTCTAGATTGGCTCGAGTTCCTTTGGCACTCGGCAACCTATCGAAAGAAACCAGAATTTCGGTTTGCCCGGATTGCGGGGGCAAACTGAGGGTCATAGCGTGCACCGAGGAGCCTGCCCTGGTCGCGAAGATTCTGGGCCATATGCAGACCCGGGACGAGCAAGCGGCCCAGACGGCTCCT
>JABSSV010000224.1 GCA_013213875.1 Lysobacterales bacterium | reverse complement strand
GCATTAATGAACAGGCGGCGGCCATTAGCCAGGCTATGGTTGGCAGCGTGGAGCGGGTGCTGGTTGAGAGCACATCCAAGCGCGACGAGAAGCAGCTTGCGGGCCGCACGGAAAACAATCGTGTGGTGAACTTTGATGGCCATCCGCGACTGATCGGCCACTTCGTTGATGTCACGATTACCGAGGCGCTGAGCAATTCCCTGCGCGGGCGCATGGTGAACGGCGAGCAGGGCTCACGTAGCGTTGCCTGAGGCGGTAGATTCATGAGCAAAGCCCTTACGCTGGTGCTGGAACCAGCGCATACCGAGCGCCTGGCAAACCTGTGCGGTCAGTTTGATCAGCATTTGCAACAGATCGAACAGCGGCTGGGTATCGAGCTGTTCTGTCGCGGCAATATTTTCACCATCAAAGGCGATGCGGAGACGGCGCGTGCCACGCAGCGCTTGCTGCAGCACCTGTACGCGCAAACCGCCACGGAAACCTTAACGCCGGAACTGATCAACCTGGAGCTGCAATCGTCCCGGGTCGCTGAACTGGCGGCCGGTGCCCAGGAAGATGAGGAAGGGCAGGGTCAGGTGGTGATTGAGACCCGGCGCGGCCGTATCCGCGGGCGTGGCTCGAATCAGAAGCGCTACCTGGCGCGCATTCAGAAGCATGCAGTCAATTTCGGTATCGGCCCGGCTGGCACCGGTAAAACCTATCTGGCGGTGGCCTGTGCCGTGGGCGCTTTGCGCGCAGACCAGGTGCAACGGATCGTGTTGGTGCGTCCGGCGGTTGAGGCTGGCGAGCGTCTGGGCTTTCTCCCCGGTGACATGGCGCAGAAGGTCGATCCCTATCTGCGCCCCCTGTATGACGCGCTTTACGAGATGCTCGGTTTCGAGCATGTGAGCCGCCTGCTGGAACGCAATGTGATTGAAGTGGCGCCGCTGGCCTTTATGCGGGGTCGCACGCTGAATGACGCGTTTGTGATTCTGGATGAAGCGCAGAACACCACACCGGAACAGATGAAGATGTTTTTGACCCGCATCGGCTTCGGCTCCACGGCAGTGATCACCGGTGACATTACCCAGGTAGACCTGCCCTCCCATCAGGAATCGGGTATCAAACAGGCGGTGCGGATCCTGCGCGAGGTTAACGGCATCAGTTTCACCTGGTTTGAGTCCAAGGATGTGGTGCGACACCCCATGGTGCAGCGTATCGTTGAGGCTTATGACCGCGCTCCCGCTGAGGGCAACGATGGCCCTTGAGGTCAGCGTTCAGCGCGAGGCCAGTCAGGCGGCGGTACCGGATGACGCAGCGTTCCAGCGCTGGGCATCGGCGGCGGCTGCAGACCGCAACGCAACGCTGGTCATACGCCTGGTCGATGCGGCGGAGAGCGAGGCTCTGAATCAGCGCTATCGGGGCAAAGCGAAGCCCACCAATGTGCTGTCCTTTCCCGCCGAGTTACCCGCCGTGGTGCTCCGGGAACTGGCTCAGCCTCCCCTGGGAGATTTGGTGATCTGTGTGCCCCTAGTTGAGGCCGAGGCCCAAGCTCAGGGCAAGGCTGTGGCCGATCACTGGGCGCATCTGGTCATGCACGGTGTGCTTCATCTGCGGGGCTTTGATCATGAGACCGATCAGGAAGCCGGGCACATGGAAGCGCTGGAGCGCGAATTGTTGGCGAGCTTTGGTATCGCTGACCCCTATGCGACAGATTGAGGTAGGGACGGCTGACAGCTTCCGCAGATTCTGGTAAATAATTGCAACGGGGATATAACGGCCCCATATATGGAACGGCGTAACAAGCGCTGTCCAAAAAAACACAATGAGCGAAGACCAATCGAGTAGCGGTGCCGGGCGTAAAGGGATCTTTGGGCGACTTTCACGCGCCTTCCATGCCGAACCCCGGGACCGCGACGAACTCAAGGAACTGCTGAACGAAGCCTTGCAAAGCGGTGTGCTGGACGCTGAAGCCCGCACCATGATGGAGGGCGCGTTGGAGGTGGCAGACCTCAAGGTTGAGGATGTTATGGTGCCGCGGTCGCACATGGTGGTGGTACCGCGCGATGGGCGACTGGAAGACTTTTTGCCGCGCATTCTGGAGTCAGGCCATTCACGCTTTCCGGTGATTGGCGAAGACCGGGACGAGGTCGAGGGCATTCTGCTGGCCAAGGACTTGCTCCGGCATTTTGTGGATCCCGATGCTGATTTCGATCTGCTGGCCTTGATCCGACCGGCCCTGGTGGTGCCGGAAACTAAGCCCCTCAACCACCTGCTCCGGGATTTCCGCTCCAATCGCAGCCATCTGGCTATCGTCGTCGATGAGTATGGCGGTGTGTCCGGTCTGGTGACCATGGAAGACGTGCTGGAAGAAATCGTCGGCGAGATTGACGACGAACATGATGAGCAGGAAGAGGCAGCGGTTCAGGCCCTGGGTGAGAACCGCTATCGCGTCGATGCGCTCACGCCGATTGAGGAGTTCAACGAGGATTTCAAATGCCAGCTGTCGGACGAGCTGTTCGATACGATCGGTGGCCTGGTGCTGGCCGAATTTGGGCGGGTGCCACAGGACGGCGAGCATGTGCTGATCGACGGCCGCTTTGAGTTCAAGGTTGCCAACGCCGACAGTCGCCGCATCATCGCACTGGAACTGCATGTCCAAAGCGGCGTTGCAGCAGGCTAAGCCCCTCGCCGCAAGACTGCTGGCGCTATGCCTTCTGGCATGGCTGCTGGCCGCACCCGCATGGGCTCAAGTCGAGTCTGAGCCGGTGTTGCCGGCACCGGCGCAGCAGGAGGTCTGGCTGTTGACCTACGGCCCGGGCACCACCTATTGGCAGCGGTTTGGCCACAACGCTATCTGGCTGCGTGAGCCGGATGGTCTTGATCATGCCTTTAATTTCGGCTTTTTCGATTTCGATCAGGCCGGCTTCCTGAGTAACTTCCTGCGTGGCCGGCTGCAGTATTTCGCAGCGGCTGTGGATGTGCGCGATGAGCTGGCAGCCTACCAGCGGGAAGGTCGATCCATTCGTGCGCAGCGCTTGAACCTGAGTGCCGATGAATTTCTTGTGCTCAAGGCGCATCTGCTGCATTTGACCGCACCGGCCAATCGCAGCTACCTCTACGACTACTATTTAAATAATTGTTCAACGCAACTGCGTGACACCTTGGACCTGGCACTGAACGGTGCGCTGGCTGCGCGCTTTATCAACGCGCCTGCACGGCAGAATTTCCGCCAGCATACGCGGCGAAGTACGCAGAATTCGCCGCTCTACTATCTGGGGCTTGAGCTGGGTCTGGGCCGACCGGTGGATGCGCCGATTGACCGGTGGGCTGAGATGTTCCTGCCGGCGGTGCTGGCCAACAGCCTGATGCCGCTGCAGCGCGGCGGGCAAGCTCTGGTCAGCGAGGATTTGCTGCTGTCTGCGGGCACGGTGACGGCTGTACCCATGCAGGCCGGTATCACCTGGCCGCTCTTTGCCGGGGTTGGCTTGCTGTTGATCTTTCTGCTGCTGGGCTCCATGGCCATGCGGCGCTTGCCGCCGGCGCTGACCTTGGCGGGCGTGTTTTCCTGGTTGTTCATAAGCGGCATGCTGGGGCTGGGACTGACGTTCCTGTGGTTCTTCACCGATCACGCTTTCTCTCAGCATAATGCCAACCTGCTGCTCTGCAACCCGCTCTGGTTGCTGGCTTTTCTGCCGCCTCTGCGACGCATGGTGGCGGTGCTGATGCTGCTTGGTCTCATCGCAGCCGTGGCCATGGTGGCCTGGCCGTCCGGTCAGTATATGGATGACATGCTGGTGCTGGTGGGGCCCCTGAACCTGATTGTTGCGCTGCTGCTCTGGCAGGGGCTGCGGCCCAGCGTTCCTAGCGTGTCTGCCGATAACGGCTGAAGCGCACCGTGTCTGCTCGCACCTCAAGCTGATAGATCCAGTCGTAGTCTGTTTCGCTAATGGCGGGTGTGTTGCACTGGCACAGGAGCGCGGCCAGTTCCGGCGTGGTGTTGCTGTGGCCAAGTACTACGGCATTGCTGCCATCACTCAGTAGCCTGCGCGCGAACCTTTGCAACTCCGAGCCCTGATAGATCTGTAGTGGCAGCTGCAGTTTTTGAACCAGCGGTGCGGCGGTCGCTCGCGTTCTGCGTGTATCGGTACTCCAAACCGCTTGAACCGGCGCCAGCGCCAGCTCACTGGCCAGTTGCTGCGCGCGCGCCTTGCCGCGCGCGCTGAGTGCCGGGTCAGGCCCGGTTTCCTTTTCCGCATGCCGCAGCAGCAGTAACGTGAAGTCTGGGGCTGTTGCCGTTTCCCTTGCCCGCGCGGATTGCCACATCAGCAGCAGGGTGCCCGTCAGCAGCAGCGCTGCCGGCAAACGGTTCACTGCGCGCCGTCAGCCTCGGCCAGCAGATCGGCCTGATGTTCCTGTAGCAGCGGATCCAGCAGGGCATCCAGATTGCCCGCCAACACATCGTCCAGCTTGTAAAGGGTCAGGGCAATGCGATGATCGGTAATGCGGCCCTGCGGATAGTTGTAGGTGCGGATGCGCTGGGAGCGATCACCACTGCCAACCTGCAGCCGACGTGATTCGGCCTGCTCAGCGGCCTGCTGACCGCGGGCGGTTTCCAACAGGCGTGACTGCAGCAAGGACAGTGCCCGCGCCTTGTTCTTATGCTGCGATCGTTCATCCTGACATTCCACCACCGTGCCGCTGGGCAGATGGGTGATGCGGATGGCTGAATCGGTGGTGTTGACATGCTGACCGCCGGCCCCGGAGGCGCGGAAGGTGTCGATTCGCAGCTCCGCCGGATTGATGCTGACGCTATCGACCGCTTCCTGCTCGGGCAAAATGGCCACGGTGCAGGCCGAGGTGTGGATGCGGCCCTGGGATTCGGTTTCCGGCACGCGCTGAACGCGATGGGTGCCGGATTCAAACTTCAAGCGCGCATAGGCGCCTTCACCGGCCACGCGCGCGACCACCTCCTTGTAGCCGCCCAGATCATTGGCGTTCTCGCTCATCAGCTCGACCCGCCAGCCACGCTGCTCGGCATAGCGCGTGTACATGCGCAGCAGATCGGCGGCAAACAGGGCTGCCTCATCGCCGCCGGTACCGGCGCGGATTTCCAGAAACAGGTTCTTGTCGTCATCCGGATCGCGCGGGAGCAGCAACAATTGCAGTTCACCCTCCAGCGCATCGCGGTCACCGGTGGCGCTCTCCAGTTCTTCCGTCGCCATGGCGCGCATCTCCGCATCATCGGCAGATTCCCGCAAAATCTCTTCCGCCGTGGTCACCGTATCGACCGCCGCCTGCCAGCGATGGTAGGTGCCAACCACCGGTTCCAGCTGCGCGTATTCCCGCGACAGGTCGCGAAAGCGGTTCTGGTCCGCCATGACCTCAGGTTGGGACAATAGCAGGCCGACTTCTTCAAAGCGGCCAGCCACCTGGGCTAGGCGCTGGTGGATCGAATCTTTCACGCGTCTTCTTCCTCATCCGGCGTTTGCGCCGGCTCCTCATCAGGCGTCTCAAACAGCCAGGCGGCTGCGCGGAGGATGGCATCTTCCTGTTCTTCCGCTGCCTGACGCAGTCGCGTGCTGGGCCCGTGCAGCATGCGCTGGGTCAGCCCATGGCCCAGCTGCTGGATAATCGCTTCCGCGTCGCCGCCGGCGCGCAGTTGGCGCAGCGCCCGTTCCGTCAGGGTGGCGTTGTTCAGTTCTGCCTGCTGGCGCAGCAGGCGCAGGCTGTCCGCGGCCCGTGCACCCCGTAGCCAGCGCAGATAGCCGTTGACTTCGCTGCTGATCGTGCTCTCGGCCTCGCGCGCCGCGCGCTGGCGCCGGTTCAGGCTTTCATCAGCGACCTGGCGCAGGTCATCGATGGTGTACAGGTAGACATCGTTGAGTTCGGCAATGCGCGGATCCATGTCGCGGGGCACGCCCAGATCTACCATGAACACCGGATCATGCTTGCGGATCTTGATCGCTGCCTCGACCGTGTCCAGTGCGATTACCGGCTCACTGGCTGCGGTAGAGCTGATCACCACATCGGCTTCCGGCAGCTGTGCCGGCAGCTGGTCGAGTCCCATGGCGGTTGCCTCAAGACTGGCGGCCAGTTCCTGCGCGCGCTCGGGGCTGCGATTGGCGATCATGAGCTTACCCACGCCCTGCTGCTGAAAGTGCTGGGCGCAGAGCGTTATCATCTCGCCCGCACCCACCAGCAGGATGGTTTTCTGCTCCAGCTTGCCAAAGATCTGGCGCGCAAGAATGGCGGTGATATAGGCCACGGAGACCGGATGATCGTTAATGCCGGTCCGGGTACGAACCTGCTTGCTCACGGCAAAGGCGCGTTGGAACAGACGGTCCATGATCTTGCCGACGCCGTCAGCCTCACGGGCCGCGCCCCAGGCTTCCTTGAGCTGTCCCAGAATCTGCGGTTCGCCCAGTACCAGTGAATCCAGGCCGCAGGCCACGCGAAACAGATGCTCGACCGCGGCCTCACCTTCGTGGCGATAGCTATGCGTTGCCGCCTGTTCGGCTTCCAATTCGCCGGAGCGGAACAGCCACTCGGCGGCACGATCCAGCGCGTCCACAGGACCAAAGGCATAGAGCTCCGTCCGGTTGCAGGTGCTGACCACTACGGCCTCTTCCAGACCCGCGGTCTGTCGCACCTGGTGCACGTGATCCGCGTACTGATCGCGCGCGATCGCCATCCTCTCGCGCAGGGCGAGCGGTGCGGTGTGGTGACTGATTCCAAGAGCGAGAATGGGCATGAAGCGTTTAGCGTGCGCGGCGTGTTGGGATTTTGAGGTCGGGGGTGGGGAATATCAAGCGGGCACGTACCGGCTCAGAAAATATCGGGATTGGTTCAACACAGCCAAAACAGTATCCTTGCAGACCAGCTCACACGGTATTGTTTCATGAATCCACGCGGACGTATGCACCTGATCGCGCTTCCGGCCATTTTGCTCCTGTCTGCCTGCGCCTCACAGCAGGCGCAGCAGCCGTCCGTATCCACACCGTCAGAGGCTGCGGCGCCGGCGGATATCCCGCCCGCGCCCGCGTCCGTTATCAGCGGTGATGCGGATGACCAGATTGCCTTCAAGGTTTGGTCGGCGGAGGTATTTGGTACCGATGGCGACCTGGAAAAATCCGCGGCCGAATATGTTGAGGCCGCGCTGCTTTCTTCTGATCCGGCGATCGCCCGGCGCGCCACGGAGGTCGCCATTTCGGCGCGCATGTGGCAAGCAGCTGCCATGGCGGCGGATCGCTGGACCGTGCTAGATCCGGACAATGTTCAGGCGCGTCGAACGGCAGCGCGAACGTCACTGGTTGGCGGCGACTATGCGCTGGCGGAGGTGCAGCTTGCAGAACTGCTAGGCCTGCAGCGTGAGGAGACCTGGGATGGCTGGGAGGACCTGGGTGGGCTGTTGATGGTTGGGCCGGATGCAGAGCGCGCAGTGACCATGGTGACGCGGCTGATCGAGCAGGGTCAGGCCGGTGACAACGCCTATGCATTGCTGGTCCAGTCTCAGGTGATAGCCCGCACGGGGCGCTTTGATGAGGCCATGGCGCTGGCGGACCAGGCCGTGACGCTGGCACCTCAGGAGATTGCCCTGCGTATGTGGGCCGGCCGCGTGGCGCTCAACGCGGAGGATTCCGCCGCGGCGCTGAACTATTTCGAATCGGCCTGGCGTCTGGATCCGACCCAGCGCACGCTGGCGCTTTCCTATGCAGAGTTGCTGCGTCAGAACGGCAATCTGGATGAGGCCAATGACGTTCTATCGGTGCTACCGGACACGCCGACCAATCGCTTTACGCGCATCGGCTTTGCCGTTGAGTCAGGCAAGCGGGCACTGGCGTTGAGCCTGTTCGAGGACTTTGGCCGCATGCCCTACGGTGATCCGGTGGAGCAGGCGCTGCAAGCGGCGCGTAGTGCGGAGGCTCTGGGTCTGACTGATGACGCTATCAGCTGGTATGAAAAGCTTGAGGGCACCGATCAGGCGCTGCCGGCGACGCTGCGGCGCGCCAGTCTGCTGGCCAGCAGCGGGCGCATGGAGGAGGCGCGTCAGGTGCTCCTATTTGCCCGCAACAGCGGCGGCCAGACTGTGAAACTGGAGACCCTGCTGGTTGAGGCCAACCTTCTGCTGGAGGCGGATCGAGGGCAAGAGGCATTCGATACGCTCACGGGCGCTCTCAACGAATTTCCGGACAATACCCGCCTCCTGTATATGCGATCCCTAATCGCCGTAGGGCTCGATCAGATAGATACGGCAGAAACGGATCTGCGCGCCGTGCTGGCCCTGGAGCCTTCCAATGCGGCGGCGCTGAATGCGCTGGGCTACACCCTTGCGGATCGGACCTCCCGCCTGGAAGAGGCCGAGGGCCTGATCCAGAGGGCCTATGCGCTGGAGCCGGAGGATGCGGCCATTATCGATTCCATGGGCTGGATTGCTTACCGCATGGGGCGTTTCGAGGAAGCAAGGCGCTATCTTGAGCAAGCGTTTCTCCGTGATCGCAATGCAGAGATTGCCGCGCATCTGGGCGAGGTGATCTGGGTGCTGGGCGATACCGGTCGGGCGCGCCAGGTCTGGAATGAAGGAATGCGCATAGAGCCGGGCAATCAGACCCTGTTGGATACCATGCAACGTTTCGGTGTGCGCCCTTGAAGCGACTGGCCGGGCTGCTCGTGCTCCTGTTGGCGGGCTGTGCGGCGCCCCTGCCCCGGGCACCGGATCTGACCATGCCGGATGCGGCCTATCGAGAGCGTGCGGCGCTGCTGGGCAGTCTTTCCGACTGGTCTTTCACGGGCCGCCTAGGTCTTCGCCAGGGCGATGAGGGCGGTTCCGGGCGTCTGGACTGGGTGCAGCGATCCGCAGCCAGCGATCTCCGCTTCCGGGGCGCGCTGGGTGCCGGCGCCTGGCGCTTGCAGGTGAAATCCGACGCGGCGCGGCTGGTTCTGGCCGACGGTACCG
>JABSSV010000223.1 GCA_013213875.1 Lysobacterales bacterium | reverse complement strand
TCTGGTTCGCGCCGTTGCTTATTGCGGCCCTGACGCTGGACTACTTTGTTCGCGTGGATGGGCGCCCGATCCTCGCCTCGGCCGCGCTGATCAGTTTCGCGCTGATCAATATCTGCCTGAACTATCTGTTTATCGTGCGCATGGGCTGGGGCATCAAGGGCGCAGCCTGGGCGTCGGCGCTGGCTGATCTGGCAATCTTTGTCATTCTGGTGACGCATCTTTTTAGTGCGCGCTGCAGCCTGTACTTCGTGCCGGTCCGCAAGGGCTGGCGGCGCATGCTTAGCGCAGCCTGGAATGGCTTTTCCGAGTTCGCTAACGAACTGTCCGTAGGGCTGATCGTCCTGCTGTTTAACTGGGTCATGATTACGCGTCTCGGGGTGGTTGGGGTTGCCGCCTACACCATCATCGGCTACCTAGTGATGATTGGTCTTGAGGTCAGCTATGGCATCAGCGAGAGCCTGCAACCACTGGTTAGCAAGAACCTGGGAGCTGGCCAAAGCCTGCGCATTCGACAGTTTCTGCTGACCGGCATGACCGCGGCCTTCAGCGTCGGCCTGCTGGTGGGCAGTATTTTTCTGCTGGCGCCGAACTGGATGATCGGACTTTTTTTGGGGCCGGATGAGGAAGAGGTGATTGCTGTAGCCAGCGAATTCATGCGCTATTTCTGGCCAGCGTTCCTTTTTAACGGACTTAATATTACGCTCGCCTCCTACTTTACAGCGCTGCATCGGCCGGCCCAGTCAGCCCTCATCGCGGTTGCGCGCAGTCTGGTGCTACCCGGGCTTGGCCTGCTTTTGCTGCCGACCCTATTCGGTGACCGGGGGATCTATCTGGCCGTGCCGGTGGCGGAAGCTTTGACGCTGCTGCTGGCCCTCTACCTGGTTTGGCGATATGGTCCTGTGCATGATGATGGTGCATAACGATAGGGACCGCTGCAGGGCGGCGATTCCATGAATCGTGAGCGCTTGAGACATTGGCTGGTTATGGCCGTACTCGGTTTGTCCGGCGGCACGATCTTCCTGCTGCCCTTTCTGCAAGAGATTTACTACAACCCGCTGCTGGACGCGCTGCAGATCAACAATACGCAGCTGGGCTCCCTGCTCAGCATCTTCGGAGTCAGCTCCATGCTGTCTTACCTGCCGGGTGGCTGGCTGGCGGACCGGGTGTCGCCACGCAAACTCATGACCTTGAGTCTGCTGCTCACCGGTGGCCTGGGTTTTTACTTCGCCACCTTTCCGTCGCTGACCGCCAGCCGGGTGATCCACGCCTGCTGGGGCGTATCTATCACGCTGCTGTTCTGGAGCTCCATGATTCGTGCGACGCGTAACTGGGCGCCGCCCGATCAGCAGGGCAAGGCCTTTGGTCTATTGGAAAGCGGTCGCGGCGTTGCCGAGGTTGCGGTAGCTTCCGCCTTGCTGGCGGGCTTCGGTCTCTGGGGCGCCAGCGGGCAGGCTTTGTCCACGGTCATTATGTTGCTCAGCGCGGTGACCTGTGCCCTGGGCCTGCTGTCCTGGTGGGTAATCGAGGACGATCCGGGCGCCCGAAGCCTGACGGGTGCCGCCTGGGCAGACGTCAAGCGGGTGTTGGCCATGCCCGTGGTCTGGTGCATCGCTATCGTGGTGCTGGCGGGTTACAGCGCCTACTGGGGTACCTTCCGGTTTACGCCCTATGCCACCGATATGTTTGCGCTAAGCGTTACCCTGGCTGGCGTCATTAGCGTCGGCAAGGGTTATCTGAAGCCCGTTGGCGCATTGCTGGCCGGCTTGGTGGCTGACCGTGTGGGTATTGCCCGTACCGTTTGTTTGCTGTTTTTGGTGCTGGTCATCAGCTTCGCAGCCTTTGCTTTCCTGCCCGGTGTACCTTCCGCGCTACCTGTAATGTTGCTGGGCGTGGCCATCGTGTCGTTAGCCACCTACGCGCTGCGCGGTATTTACTTCGCACTGCTGGAAGAGGGGGGCGTGCCCATGGCCATGACCGGCATTGCCACGGGCCTGGTTTCCGTGGTGGGCTTCACGCCGGATATTTTCATTTTTTGTTATTTTTTCATTTTTTGCGATTTTTTCGTTTTTTGCGATTTTTTCATTTTTGCGATTTTTTCTTTTTTGCGATTTTTTCTTTTTTGCGATTTTTTCATTTTTTTCGAAAATTTGCATTTTTTCACACACACACCGTTTT
>JABSSV010000222.1 GCA_013213875.1 Lysobacterales bacterium | reverse complement strand
GGGGTCGACCCCCGCCCGCACTGCGCGCTACAGGGCTGCTCCGCACCCTCACCCAAAGCCAATAAAAAAGCCGCCCGAAGGCGGCTTTCTTGTATTGGCTGGGGGAGAGGGATTGATTCGGGCCCTCCGGGGCCCTCACCGCCAGGGCGCCTGCGGCGTCCCCCTGCGCTGCCGGCGCAGGGGTCGACCCCCGCCCGCACTGCGCGCTACGGGGCTGCTCCGCACCCTCATCCAAAGCCAATAAAAAAGCCGCCCGAAGGCGGCTTTCTTGTATTGGCTGGGGGAGAGGGATTCGAACCCCCGCTGACGGAGTCAGAGTCCGTAGTCCTACCACTAGACGATCCCCCAAGGGACCGTGGCCCAGGGCAGGGCCACTGTCGTAACGCTTTAGCGCTTGCTGTACTGCGTCGCCTTACGGGCTTTGTGCAGGCCAACTTTCTTACGCTCCACTTCACGTGCATCACGGGTCAGGAAGCCCGCTGCACGCAGCGCTTTACGCAGCTCTTCATCGTATTCCAGCAGCGCGCGGCTGAGGCCCAGGCGAATGGCGCCGGCCTGACCCGTGGTACCACCGCCGGTCACTTTGGCGTTGATATCGAACTGGTCTGCCATTTCCAGGCGCTCGAGCGGCTGACGCACAACCATGCGGGCCGTTTCGCGGCCGAAGAAGGTGTCCAGCGGCTGGTCGTTAACCGTGATCTGACCACTGCCCTTGGTCATGTAGACGCGGGCGGTAGAGGATTTGCGGCGTCCAGTGCCGTAATACTGTTCAGTTGCCATCTTTATATCTCCTGGCGCCGCGCGCTCAGATATCCAGGTCCGCAGGCTGCTGGGCAGCGTGCGGGTGCTCGGGGCCGGCGTAGACATGCAGCTTCTTGTACATGGCACGGCCCAGCTTGTTCTTGGGCAGCATGCCCTTCACAGCGCTTTCAATGGCGCGTGTCGGGTGCTTGTCCATCAGGTCGCCCAGGGGGATCGACTTGAGGTTGCCGATGTAGCCGGTGTGGTGATGGTAGATCTTGTCTTCCATCTTCTTACCCGTCACTTTCACCTTGTCCGCATTCACGATGACGATGTGATCGCCCGTGTCCACGTGTGGGGTGTAGGTAGGCTTGTGCTTTCCACGCAGGCGGAACGCCACTTCGGAAGCCAGACGGCCCAGCGTTTTATCGGTCGCGTCCACCAGGTGCCATTCGCGCCTGACGTCCTGCGGTTTCGCAGAAAAAGTTTTCATTGCAGTGATTCCTGACACTCAAACATGCAAACAGCCCCTGCTGGGGCGAAGGGCGGGAATTCTACTGATTGTAGCGGCGCTTTTCAACACCTGAGAGCGCAAAATAGCTAAATCTTTAATCGCTCTACGGGTTGTCCACCAATCAGGTGTTCTTCGATGATCTCATCCAGATCTTCCTCATCGATGAAGGTGTACCAGATCGCCTCCGGATAGACCACGCAAACGGGCCCTTCCTCGCAGCGATCGAGGCAACCGGCACTATTCACACGGACCTTGCCCGCACCGGTCAGACCCTGCTCCTTGAGGCGTTTTTTCACGTAAGCACGCAGTTCTGCCGAGCCGCAGCGCCCACAACTGGGGCGCACCGCATCATCACCACGGGCGTTGGTGCAGAAAAAAATGTGTCGCTGGTAATAAGCCATGCGGCAGTATTGGGGGCAATGGCCGTTGATTGCAAACCCTGACGGTGCGTTCGCCTTGCAAACTGCGCCAGAGACCTCATAACTGTTAAAGGCCCGACCGTGAGCACTCGCTATGGAACGCCAACTCTCCCCTTTTGATCGTTTTCTCAGCGTCGTTGATGACGCGCTACGTACCGCCAGCGGCGTGATGCCCGAGCCCGCACGCGCCAATCCTGCAGCACACCGTGACTGCGCTGAACTCAGCGAGGACGAGCGCCGTCATGTATCGGGACTCATGCGTATCAATCACACGGGCGAGATCTGCGCCCAGGCGCTCTATGCGGGCCAGGCCGCCACGGCGCGCAGCGCTGAGGTGAAAGCGGAAATGGCCCACGCGGCGGAAGAAGAGATCGACCATCTGGTCTGGTGCCAGGAACGGCTGGACGAACTGCATGCCAGACCCAGCGTCTTTAATCCCATCTGGTATGCCGGCGCCTTCGCCATCGGTGCCGCAGCCGGTCTGGCTGGAGATGGCTGGAGCCTGGGCTTCGTGAAGGAAACAGAGCTACAGGTAGAAGCCCACCTGGCGGGCCATATTGGTGAACTGCCCGCCGGCGACGGTCGCAGCGCAGCCATTCTGGAACAGATGAAAGAAGATGAAGCCAAGCATGCGCAGATGGCCAGCGACTCCGGCGCCTATGAATTGCCTGAGCCGATCAAACAGATCATGCGCGTGAGCGCTGGTTTTATGAAATCCGTGGCCTATCGCTTCTAGCGCGAGCGCGGCCCGCCGGGCCGGTCACACCTCTGGGTTGCTGAGCGCCAGAGCTTGTGCGCGCAGTTGTTCCAGCGTCAGCCCCGGCTCCGGATCAGACGCCGCCGTTTCCCCCTTTGAAATCCACTGCAGCTTCCAGCCCTCCAGAGGCGTGGCGCCGGTAAGCGGAAAACTGTCCCGACGGTAGTCCTGGCCGCCGGTAAAGTTGAAGCGCTGCGTGCTGACCTCGCCCTCCAGCGCCGGGTTGGAAAATTCAAACTGCAATTCAAAGCGGCGCTGGCCGTCACCGCTGGCCCAGGCCTCACCGCGTAAGGACCAGGGCGCCGGGAAGCTGCCCGTCGCCAGGCCCGAGTTGATTTCCAGCGGCAGCTCCGACTCATCCAGTTCCAGACTTACCCGCTCCGAGACGCTGGCCGGACCCTCCGGCACAGCACGCTCCATGAGCACGAAGGCCAGATGCATCATGATGGAAGGGGCCTGCAGCATGGGCTCCAGGTCCGCGCTCAAAGCCACCATGCCGCGCCCCGCAATGGCCTGACCGTCCACCAGCAGCAGTTCGCCGCTGAGCACGCCATCGGGTGCGCTTTGTTCCACGCGTACGAGGATATCGCCGCAGCCACAATGGAAATACTCCCAGCGCGCGTTGAAGCCCGTATCCACAAATTCCACATTGAGTAGCGTTACAAAAGGCTCATGCCAGCGCTTGCCCGCCGGCACCGTGTCGCTGACCGCGAGCATGGGCAGCAGCAGCGCCAGCAGCAGTCCGACTTTTTTTCCGCGTTGCTTCATGGCCTGAGCCCCCTCAATCGGTAATAACGCTATGACTTTAAGCAAATAGCGTGCGCAGTGCGACCCCGGGCTCTGGTTCGCGCATAAAGGCCTCACCCACCAGAAAGGCATGCACCTGCTGCGCCCGCATCTGCGCCACATCAGCCGGCGTGCGAATACCGCTTTCCGTAATCAGCAGCCGCTCCGGCGGCAGCAAGGCCTTGAGGCGCACGGTGGTCTCCAGTGAGGTCGTAAAATCGTGCAGATTGCGGTTATTCACACCGAGCAGGGCCTGCTCCAGTTCCAGGGCCCGTTCCAGCTCCGCTTCATCGTGCACCTCAACCAGCACATCCATGCCCTGCTCCAGGGCCCGCCCGTGCAGATCGACCAGTTGCTCCTGGCCCAGACAGGCCACGATGAGCAGGATGCAGTCTGCCCCCAGGCACCGGGACTCTTCGATCTGCCAAGGGTCAATCATGAAGTCCTTGCGCAGCGCCGGCAGCGCGCAGGCATCACGCGCAGCAGCCAGATAATCGCGATGACCCTGAAAGTACGGCGCATCGGTGAGTACGGACAGACAGCTGGCGCCGCCCTGCTCGTAGGAGCGGGCAATGTCCGCCGGCTGGAAATCCGCCCGGATCACGCCAGCGCTGGGCGAGGCCTTCTTGACCTCGGCAATAATGCCCGTGCCGCTGCTGGCGGCCGCTTCCAGCACGCGCTGGAAGCCGCGCGTGGGCGGCGCGTCAGCGGCGCGGGCGCGCAGTTCTGCGTGGGAGATGTGGCGTTGGCCCGCGGCCACTTCTTCCTGCTTGGTGGCCACGATTTTGGCCAGCACCGACGGGATACCCATTACAGCACCTGACTCAGCTGGACCAGACGCTCCAAACGCGCTTGCGCCTGGCCCTGATCCATCACCTCACGCGCGCGCCGCACACCCGCTGCCAGTGACTCGGCCAGGCCGGCCACATAGATGGCAGCGCCCGCGTTCAGCGCAATAATATCGGCCGCCCGGGCGGCCTGCTCGTCACGCTGCTCGGGCGCGGCAAAGGCTGCCTGAATCAGCGCCAGCGATGCCGCCGCACCGCTCACCTCAAGCCCGTCCAGCGGCTGCTCGGCCATGCCCAGTTCGCCGGGCTGAATGTGGTATTCGCTTAGCGCGCCATGGACCCATTCGGCCACCGCCGTAGGTCCGGCCAGACTGATTTCATCCAGCCCGTCATCCGCATGCACAACCAGTGCGTGCTCAGCGCCCAGCCGTCCCAGCACCTCGGCTACCGGACCACAAAGCGCCGGATCAAACACACCGATGAGCATGCGTGTCACGCCAGCGGGATTGGTCATGGGCCCGAGAATATTGAAGATGGTGCGCATGCCCAGGGCCTTGCGCGGTCCGATCGCATGGCGCATGGCCGAGTGATGCATGGGGGCGAACATGAAGCCCACGCCCAGTTCCTCAACACAGCGCGCCACCTGCT
>JABSSV010000221.1 GCA_013213875.1 Lysobacterales bacterium | reverse complement strand
GATGACGGCCCGGTCCGCGTCTGCCTCACTGCACAAGGCGACCTGCGCCAGCTCTTCACCCGTGGCCGGATTGATGGTCGCGCGGGTCTCGCCGGAGAGCGAATCGGTGTAGCGGCCGTTAATAAAGGCCCGGCCCTCAATGTTCAGGGCTTCGGCGGCGGCTTTCCAGTCGGTTACAGTTTTGTCGAGCATGGCGGTTCTCCGGCTAGGTTACGGCCGGCAGTGTGCGCTTCTCCTGCTAGCCGGGCAAGCGTGCGTGACGGCAGGGAGACCGCCGGTACGTGCGCCTTGTTAGCTGGGTTGGGGTGCGGCAAACTCGCCCCCCATGAGTGAACAATATGCCACCCCGACCGGTACCGTGTCTTCGCGCATGGATGCCATTCGCGCCTTCTACGATCACGCCTATGGGCTTATGAAGGCCGGCGACCTGGATGAAGCGGAGCGCACGCTGCGGCGGGCGGTCGTCATTTATGAGCGCAACGCCAACATTGTCTGCCTGCTCGGCGAAGTGCTCTTGCGACAGCGTCAGCCCCAGCAGGCACGCCAGTGGTATGAGCGCTGCCTGGACTGGTTTCCGGGTTATCCGCGGGCGCTGGAGGGGGCAGGCAAGGCCTATCTGGCGGATGGAAAGGCCGCCAAAGCGGTGCCCTTGCTTCAGGCCGCGGCGGAAGCGGTACCCCGGCGCGCCCCCACGCAGCTGGCTCTGTCACGGGCGCTGGCCATGGCGGACCGTAAGCCGGAATCAGAGGCGGCCCGGGCTCGGGCCCTGGCTCTGGATCCGGACCGTGCCGTGGCCCTGGAAGCGGCTGCTGCCATTGAAGAAGAACGGTTGGATGAAGCGGAACAGCTCCTGCGGCAGCATCTGGCCGATCACCCGGAGGATCCCGTGGCCCTGCGTTTGCTGGCCCAGGTGGCCTCGAACATGGATCGCCGCCTGCCCGCCATCCGTCTGCTCACGCGCGCCGTTGAAGCAGCGCCGGACTTCATGCCTGCGTGGCAGGATCTTGCCAGTGCGTACATGAAGGAGGATAACTTCGAGCTGGCGCTCACTGCCGTCAACGAGGCCATTCGCCACGCCCCGCGACTGGTCACCAGCCTGGTCATCAAGGGCAGTATTCTCACCAAAGCGCATCGCTATGAGGAAGCGCTAGCCGTGTATGAGGAAGCTCTGGTGCTGCAGCCGGGACACGGTGGCGCTCTGTCTGGCAAGGGTCATGTGCTGAAGACCATTGGCCGCACTCAGGAGGCTATTGCGGCGCTCAAGACCTGTGTTCGCGCGCACCCATCCTTCGGAGAGCCCTGGTGGGCCCTGGCCAATTTGAAAACTTATTCTTTTGATGAGGAAGAACTGGCGTTGCTGGAGCAACTGGTGGACAACGATGTGTTACCGGATGAAACACGCGTCAATCTGAATTACGCGCTGGGCAAGCATCGTGAGAACCAGGAGGCCTATGGGCCAGCGCTGGAGGCCTATCGTGCCGGCGCTGAGTTGCGACGCGCGCAGGAATCCTATGATCCGGTGATGAATCAGCTGGTGACCGATCGCACCATGGAGGTTTTTGACGCCGAATTTTTTGCGGCCCGAGAGGGTTGGGGCGCCCCCGACCCGGCACCGATTCTCGTGGTGGGGCTGCCGCGCTCCGGTTCGACGCTGATCGAGCAGGTTCTTGCCAGTCATTCGGCGGTAGAAGGTACGCAGGAGCTGACCGATTTGTCGCGCCGGATTCGCGATGTCAGCCAGGCGCAAAAGGACGGGCGTGAATATCCTGAGGCCGTGCGGGAACTCGCTGAGCAGGATGCGCGAATGCTCGGGGAGCGCTACCTTGAAGGAACACAGCGCTATCGTACCGGCAAGCCCTATTTCATTGACAAAATGCCCAACAATTTTTCTCATGTGGGCTTTCTGCATATGCTGTTGCCTGGCGCGCGCGTCATAAATGCCTGCCGGCACCCGCTGGATAGCTGCATTGGCACCTACAAACAACTGTTCTATGGCGGTCAGTCCTTCAGCTACGACTTTTTTGAACTGGGGCAGTACTACATGGACTATCAGCGTCTCATGGACCACTGGCATGCGGTGCTACCCAGCAAGGTGCTGGACGTGCGCTACGAGGATGTGGTGACGGATCTTGAAGGTCAGGTGCATCGCATGCTGGACTTTCTGGAGCTGCCCTTCGAGGACAGCTGCCTGCGTTTCTGGGAAACGGATCGTGCCATCAACACGGCCAGCTCAGAGCAGGTGCGGCAGCCGCTATACACCAAGGGTCTGGATTTCTGGCGACACTATGAAACGGAGCTGGATGAGTTGATCGATCAGCTCGAGCCGCTGCTGCGCCAGCTGCCGGCGGAACGACAGCCGCTAAGGATGCAGGAGCAGGGCGAACGCTAGGCGCTGACCTGTGGTCCGGCACCATTCGGGTCCGGCGGCAAATAGTCGAAGATAAAGGTGATTCGGTCTTCCTTGCCCGTGTTCATGACCGAGTGGTTGCGCTGGTTGTTGATCTCGTAGGCGTGGCCGATAGTGAAGCGATGGGGCCGCCCGTTGATCATAAAGCGGACACCCGCATTGGTCGTGATGGGCACATGGATACGGTGGCTGGCCACAAAGGACTGATGTGTATCTCGATGCGGCGTAATGACCCCGCCCGGCTTCAGTTTGGCCGCCATGGCGCGCAGAATCGTGCCGCCGGGCGGATAGTGCGCCTGCAGGATGTTCTGCATGAGCGGCACGGCCAGGTCGTGTAAATCATCCCAGGCGGATTCCTTGCTGACCGTCATATCGGGCCAGCCGTTGCAAAACACCATCACCAGTGACTCGGTATGTTCATGCACCGAGTAGGCGTTTTGCCGGTACTGATTGGCGCGCCAAAGCTCATCCGGCAAGCCGAGCACGCGGTCGATTAGCGCCTGCGCATCCACGGCGCCAAGATCCTTTAAGTTGCCGTCAAATTCCATGGGCCAAAGCGTACCGCATTGCCGCTGGTGAGCAAAGCTTCCCGGGTCTGGTCCGTGCTCTGGGTGTGGCAATTAGATCGAATGATGACGAAAATGCTCGCATAAGTGCTTGACCGACCCCCTAAAGTTTGTCATGTTCGTGAGAGCCGTTTAAAAAGACGGTTAATAATCCATAAACGCTGGCGAGGACGTTAAAACATGGCTGACGAAAAGATCGGTACGCAATCAACACGCACCCTTCATCCCAAGAATCTGAGTTTTGCCATTTCTGCGGTGCTGGCCGCCCCGGCCGGTGTGGCCATGGCGCAGGATCAGGACCAGGAGGCGGCCGGCGAGTTGGTGCTGGAGGAGGTGCTGGTCACAGCACGTAAGCGCGCCGAGACGGCCATGCAAATTCCCGAGAGCATTCAGGCCCTGTCGGAGGAGACCCTGCGGGTGGCGGGCCTTAACGGGATTGATGACTACGCGCGCTTTATTCCCAGCCTGTCTTTCGTCACCACCAACCCAGGCAGTGCATCCATTTACTTCCGCGGCGTGGCAGATGCCTATGGCAGCTTCATTGCGGAATCCTCGTCTGCCCTGTACCTCGACGAACAATCGCTGACGCTAAACTCGACGCCGAACCCACGCATGGTTGATATCGAGCGGGTGGAGGCACTGAGCGGGCCTCAGGGAACGCTCTACGGCGCCAACGCCCAGTCCGGTTTGCTACGAATCATCACTAACAAGCCGGATCCAACGGCCTTCGATTCGTTTGTTGACATCACCTACAAGAACGGTTCAGACGTTGACGACAGCTATGACCTC
>JABSSV010000220.1 GCA_013213875.1 Lysobacterales bacterium | reverse complement strand
TGGCGAACGGACCCTGCTGGGTGAATCCTGGCAATCAGGCAAGGTTATCCTGGCCTGGGATTCGGTGCTGGGTGGGGCGCGCAACTTCGAAGACGGGCATAACGTGGTTCTGCATGAGTTCGCTCACCAATTGGACAGCGAAACCGGCAGCGCCAACGGCGCGCCCCTGCTCGGTGGCGCCTCCAGCTATGCCGCCTGGGCCGCGGTGCTGGCGCCGGAGTTTCATGCGCTCCAGGAAGATGAACGGCGCGGCCGGCGGTCATTAATCGATCACTACGGCGCCACCAATCCCGCCGAGTTCTTTGCCGTAGCCACCGAGACCTTCTTTGAGCAACCGGCCGCCATGGCGCGCGAACATCAGGCGCTCTATGCGGCACTGGAACGCTATTACCGTGTGGACCCGCGCCACTGGCATGCGCAAGGCTGATGCGCCGGCGCTAAGCTTCCTTGCCGCGCCGTTTCCAGCCCGAGTAGCGTGTCAGTTCGGCACGGTAGGGCGCCAGCGGTTCCAAGGCGTAGTCCCCTAGCTGCACCGGGATCATACGCAGAAAGCGCCAGCCGGCCAGCGTTGGCTCCAGCAAGGCCGCGCGAAAAACCACGCCCTGCGCGGCCGCTTCGCGCGCTGTGCTGGCGAAGGTCGGGTCGTGCAGGTCGCTCGGACGCAGGGCCACCGCGTCCGTGCGTTGCAGAATAAACAGAACGCTGGCGCGCCGGCCCTGCTGGCGCTCCTGTATCAGCTCCCGCAGGTGTTTGCTGGCCCGTTCACTGACCGAATCCGGGAAATAGGCACGCCGATCCGGATAGACCAGATGGCAGTTCTTTACTTCCACCAGATGATCCTGCTTGCCCCTGAGCATCAGATCGATACGTGAATTTTCACCGTAGCGTACCTCCGTTTCCAGCTGGCGCCAGCGCTTCATACCCGGTATCAGGCGCGCCCGAACCAGCGCTTCAGCCAGGCGGTTGGGCGCCAGCGTGTTGGCGCCAATCAGACGGCCGTCGATTTCGATCAGCTCCAGGGTCCAGCGCAGCTTGCGCTTGCTCTCCGGTGGCACGGCGGAGAGCCAGACGCGCGCACCGGGTCGGACCAGCCCTTCCATGCGGCCGGTATTGACGCAGTGGGCGCGGACCACGCCCTGGGGCAGGGCCACATCGGCGATGAAACGGTCATAGCGCTGTACCAGCGTACCCGGGTGCAGGGGCGCGGGCCGGCGCAGCACCAGGTCCTGTTCAGATGCGCCCACGAATGAGGTCTCTGATCAAAAAGCGCGCGGGATGCAGGTTCACTGTCATGGAGCGCGACACGGTGGGTGGCTCTTGCAGCAGTTGGCTCACCAGCCATGCCGTGCAAATGGGAATATAGGCAAGGCCACGGGAGCCGTAGCCGGTGCTCACGAAAAGGTTGGGGTGATAGCTACCGGTGGCGGCGATGCTCGCCTGAGCATTTTTTGCCAGCAGGGCAAAGCGTTCGCTAAAGCTGCTGATCTCAGGCAAGGGTCCAACCAAAGGCAGGCGATCTGGAGTGGTGCAGCGCAGTCCCGCGCGACCGTTGCAATCAGCGGCCGTGAGGCCGGTCTGAGTCAGGCCCGGAAATTGTTCATGCAGTCGCTGCAGATTCTCTTCGTGTTCCGAGTCGCTGGTGCTCAGCGTCAGGTCACCGGGCCGGTAGCTGGCGCCGAAGCTGAAGCGCCCCGCAGTGACCGGTGCCACATAGCCTTCGGCACACAGGGGCAGGCGCAAGGGGCTCTGAAGACAGGACTGGTCCAGATCGCTGAGCTGTCCGCGCAGGGGTTTAAGCGGCAGGGTGGCGGCCTG
>JABSSV010000022.1:2296-7037 GCA_013213875.1 Lysobacterales bacterium | reverse complement strand
TGCCCTCGCAGGCAGGTGAAGAATCCGGAGATATGGACTCAGGTGTGCCGCGCGTTGTGCTTGAACTCGGTGTGGAAGCCAGCACCCAACCCTGAGGTGCCTGAGCGCTATACTGGAGTCAGAAAAAACACCAAACCAAACACCCGCATCATCCAGCCAGGAGGACCCAGCCACGATGATCAGCTTCACCCTAAATGGGAAAACCGTTAGCACATCTGCGGAACCGGACACGCCCCTGCTCTGGGTTCTGCGCGACGAATTCAACCTGAAAGGCACCAAGTTTGGCTGCGGCATCGCCCGCTGCGGCGCCTGCACGGTGCACCTCAGCGGCCGCGCGGTGCGCTCCTGCTCACTGGCTGTGGCCGCTGCGGCGGACCAGCAGGTCACCACCATTGAAGGACTGGCACCGGCCCAGGCCATTCCGCTGGAGCGCGCCTGGGTCCAAGAACAGGTGCCACAATGCGGCTATTGTCAGTCAGGTCAGATCATGCAAGCCGCCGACTTGCTGGAACGCAATCCCAATCCCAGCGAGGAACAGGTGGTTGAGCATATGAAAGACAATCTATGCCGCTGCATGTCCTACACGCGCATCAAGAAAGCCGTGCTGACCGGTGCCGCACTAGCGCGTGAGGAGGGCTGAGATGCTCAAGCAACTGCAACGCGCCCGGGCGCAGCGTCTCAGCCGACGCACCTTTCTGGCCGGTTCTACCGCGGGCTCGCTCATGCTCGCCTACGGCGGCCTGGCCGCCGTGCCGTCCGCACGCGCCGAACTCCAGGCCGGACGCTTCGCGCCAACGGTCTGGTTCGAACTTAATGGCGAGGGTCGATTGCTGGTGAATGTCGCCAAGGCGGAGATGGGGCAGCATGTAGGCACCGCCCTGGCTCGCATCGTCGCCGATGAGCTCGGCGCTGACTGGGAGAAAGTGGAACTGGCCCATGTGGATACGGACCCACGCTGGGGCTATATGGTGACCGGTGGTTCCTGGTCCGTATTTACCAGCTTCACGACCCTGTCCCAGGCCGGCGCAGCAGGACGGACGGTACTGGTAGAAGCGGCTGCCGGCCTACTCGGAGTCTCGGTGCAAGACTGCGTTGCAGCTGATGGCTACATTAGCGCCGGAGATCAGCGTATCGCGCTCGGTGACATCGTGGCCCGCGGCGGCATCGACCGCCAATTCACGGCAGAGGAACTGGCCGCCATGCCGATCAAGACGCCGGCCCAGAGGCATCTGCTTGGAAAGCCGGCAACCGCCAAGGACATTCCAGCAAAAAGCAACGGCACGGCGCGCTATGGCATTGACGCGGAACTACCGGGCATGATTTACGGGCGCCCCCTGATCCCCCCAACCCGCTATGGCAGCTCCGTGAGAGCCGTGGACGATAGCGCCGCGCAGGCCATCGCCGGCTATCAGGGCTATGAAGTGATCAGGGACCCCTCCAACACACTACAGGGTTGGGTCGTGGTACTGGCCGAGCAGTTCTGGGCCGCCAAAAAGGCGGCAGACCTCATCAAGGTTGACTGGGAAGCCGGGCCAACGGCCGGGGTCAATGAGGATGCGATTCTGCAGCGGGCCCGGGAACTGAGTGCGCAGGATGAGCAGCCCCACTGGGTTGATGAAGGACAGGCCAGCGGCGCCGGCAAACGCTATGAGGCCAGCTACGAAACCCGCTCGGCGCTGCATTTCACCCTGGAGCCGCAAAACGCACTGGCCGAGTTTCGTGACGGTAAATGGCACATTCATGCCGGCAACCAGTGGCAGTCATTGATCCTGCCGGTGCTGGCCGCAGCGCTGGAGGTTCCAGAATCCGACATTGTCATTCACAGCTACAATTTGGGTGGTGGTTTCGGCCGCCGCCTGTTTGGGGACTACATGCTGCCAGCCGCGCTGGCCGCCAAGGCAGTTGGCAAACCGGTCAAACTGGTCCTGACTCGGGAAGATGACACGCGTATGGACTGCCTGCGATCACCGTCGCTGCAATTGCTCGAGGCACGACTTGGCGAAGATGGCCAACCGCTGGAGTGGTACCACGACGTGATTGCCGGCTGGCCGACCCTGACCATGGCGCCGAGCTTTATGCCCGATTCGGTCAATGGCCGCGGCAAGGTGGACCCCTTTTCCGCCAATGGCTCTAACCACTGGTATACGATTCCGCGCCAGCGCGTGCGTGCCATCAACAATGATCTGGCCCAGCAGACCTTTCTGCCGGGCTGGCTGCGCGCGGTAGGGCCGGGCTGGATCGGCTGGGGCGTGGAAGGCTTTATGGACGAACTGGCTCACGCGGCGCAAAGCGATCCCATCGACTTCCGCCTGCGCTTATTGGATGGGAGCGGCAAAAATGCCGGGGAAGCACCCAACAGCGTGGCCGGTGCGCAACGCGCCCACGCAGTACTGGCACGGGCCAAGGTACAGGCCGGCTGGGGTCGGGCTCTGCCGCCCAACGAGGGCATGGGCGTCGCGCTGGCCACCGGTCAGGAACGGGACATGCCCACGTGGATTGCCTGCATCGCCCATGTGCGCGTAGACCGGGACAGCGGTGAAATGAAGGTACTGAAGCTTTGGCAGACCATCGACTGCGGTACGGTGGTGCATCCTGATGGGGCCCTGGCCCAGGCCGAAGGAGCAAGCCTCTGGGGCGTCAGCCTGGCGCTCTATGAGGGCACCCGGATTGAGAATGGAGAAGTGGTCGATTTGAATCTGGACCGCTACACACCGCTGCGTATGGATCAGGTGCCGGAATTGGATATTCGCTTTGTAGAAAGCGGCGAGGTACCGACGGGTATGGGCGAACCGCCCATGATTCCGGTGGCTCCCGCCATTGCCAATGCGGTGTTTGCGGCCACCGGCGTGCGCCTGCGCAAATTGCCCATGCGGCCGGAGGACTTTCTGGCCGCCGAGGCCGCACAGAAGGCGGAGCAATCACCGGCGGCCTAACGGCGCGGATATCAACTGGAAGCGCGCGCTGCCAGGGCGGCGCGCGCCGCTTGCCGGCGTAACTTCTGCTGCCGCACGCGCAGACGCTCCGCCAATAGAATTAGTAGGATGACGGCGTAAACCAGCGGCTCCAGCGTGTCCAGTATCACCTGCCAGTAGTAATGCCAGACACCCAGTATGGCTACCGCATAGACCAGGCGATGTAAACGCTTCCAACCGCGCCCCAAGCGCTTCATCCAACCCCGGGTAGACGTGATCGCCAGCGGCAACATCAAAACCATAGCCAGCATGCCGATGGTAATAAAGGGCCGTTTCAGCACATCCTCCACCAGCGGCGCCAAACGTAGCCCCTGATCCAGCACCACGTAGGTAGCCAAATGCAGCGAAACATAAAAGAAGGCGAATAGTCCCAGCATGCGCCGGTAGCCCAGCAGCCAGGTTTGCCCGGTCCAATTGCGCAGGGGCGTTATAGCGAGTGTCAGAAGCAGGAAGCGTAGTGACCAGAGACCGAACAGGTCCAGCAGGGCCTCCACCGGGTTGGCCCCCAGTGAAATCCCTGCCAGATTAAACGCGCCGGCGGCCGCCCACAGGGCTGGAGCGCTGGCCAGCAAGAACACCACCGGTTTGCTAACACGTCGGAACGCCCGACTTCCGGGGCGCACGCTCAGAAATTACGGCGCAGGTCTAGGCCCTGATAGAGATGGGCGACCTGATCCGCATATCCGTTAAACATGCGCGTGGGCACTCGGTCCGCAAACAGACCGGCACCGATGGGGCGTTCGGTGGCCTGACTCCAGCGCGGATGATTCACCTCCGGATTCACATTGGCATAAAAACCATACTCACTGGGGATGGCCCGCTCCCAACTGGATATGGGCTGACGCTCCACGAATTCGATGGAATCGACCGATTTGATATTCTTAAAACCGTACTTCCACGGCACCATCAGGCGCATGGGTGCGCCGTTCTGATTCGGCAGCAGGCGCCCATAAAGGCCTACCGCCATAATGGCGAGCGGATGCATGGCTTCTGCAATGGTCAGGCCTTCCACGTAGGGCCAGGGCAAAATGGAGCGCCGCTGGCCGGGCATTTCTTCTGGTCGCAAGACCGTTTTGAAGCGCACGAACTTGGCGCGTGAATTGGGCTGAAAGCGTTTCAGCATATCCCCCAGCGGGATGCCCGCCCAGGGCACCACCATAGACCAGGCCTCCACGCAGCGCAGCCGGTAGATGCGCTCCTCCAGTGCATGGGGCGCAAGAAGATCCTCGAGGTGGTAGGTGCCAGGCTTATCGCACTCGCCACTGACCTGAACGGTCCAGGGACGCGGCCTGAAATCACCACTGTTGCGAGCCGGGTCACCTTTGCCCGTCCCAAACTCATAGAAGTTGTTGTAGGTGGTGATATCTTCCCAACTGTTGGGCGGCTGCGTGGTGGAAAGGGGGCTAGGACGAACGCCCTCAAGCGGTGCCGTATCGCCCTCCAGCGCCGTCAATTGAGCGGCGAGGGACGGACTCAGTGCCAGCCCGGCGCCCGCCAGACCGGCACGACGCAGAAAGTCACGGCGCTGCAGGTAGACCGACTCATCAGTGATCTCTGAACTTGGAACAGCGGGGGGCTGACGTATGAGCATGGCGATGGCTCCATTGGGGTCCTGCTGATAAAGACCGGCTTTACAGCCGAAAGCTTACAAAACCATAGGGCGTAACCCATGAATCGACCGTGAACCGGGGCACCTACTTGCTGGCTGGCTGATCCTCTGGCATCAGGGTTTCCGGCTCGAGGGCCAGACCCATGTGGCGGGCCCGACG
>JABSSV010000022.1:0-2196 GCA_013213875.1 Lysobacterales bacterium | reverse complement strand
CGACGGCGCCAGCGCTGACGGGCAAGGACCCGCATATCAATCGTATCGTCACTCTCATCAACAATCTCCATGCCCAGCAGGGTCTCGATGATGTCTTCCAGCGTCAGGATTCCCTGCATATCGCCGTATTCATCCACCACCAGCATCATGTGCGCCCGCTCTTCCTGGGTACGGTTAAAGGCGCGGCGCATGGTCAGGGACTCAGGCAGGGACGGCATGGCACGCCGGTAGTTTTGTAACAGCTTGCGGTGGTTGCCGCGCGCCTGCGCCAACAGCAGATCACTGCGCAACACAAAGCCGGTAACGTTATCCGGTTCCTCATCGAAAATGGGAATGCGCGAAAACGGCTCCTGCTCAAACCGGTGGAAAAACTCTTCCACCGTGGTGGATTGCGGCAGTGAAAACACCACCGTGCGTGGCGTCATGGCCGCATGCACCGGCGTATCCTGCAGGGCCAGAAGGTTTTTCACCACGCGCGATTCCTGCTCGCCCAGCTCCCCCTCTTCTGCGGACAGATCCGCCATGGCGGCAAACTCCTGACGGCTGAAGCCATTCAGGGTAGGCCCCTCTGTGATCCCGCCGGTAATCCATTCCGATAGCTTGACGAAGGGATAGAGAAGCCACACCAGAAAGCGCAGCCCGTAAGCCGTCGCAGGCGCCAGCTGGCGCCAGTAATGCGCACCCAGGGTCTTGGGGATAATCTCCGAAAAAATCAGAATCAAGAGGGTAAGTATCGCTGACGCCAGGCCCAGATAGGCGTTACCAAAAATGGCCGCCGCCTGGGCGCCCGCGCCAGCGGCCCCCGCCGTATGGGCAATGGTATTGAGCGTAAGAATCGCCGCCAGTGGCTGATTGATGTTTTCCTTGAGCCGGGCCAGGATCGCCCCGGAAGGATGACCCTGCTCCTGTTGCAGGGCCACATAGGCGGAGCTAACGGAAAGCAACACGGCCTCAGCAATTGAGCACAGGAAGGAAAAGCCCAGGGCAATAAAAACGTAGACGATGAGCAGAGTCATAGCGCGCCCAGTGTAGCGCAAAGCGCAGCTTGAACGGCAGCCTCTTTTCCACAGTCCGCCCCACCACGGTAGCAGCCGGGCACTGACGCTCCCCCGGCCCTTGCCAACCGGGCTCTATGAAACGGAAAGAATAGCGCTGGCCCTGTCAGCATGTGCAGTATCGCCGCCGTTCTGGGCTGGCCAGACAGGCTGATACGGCGCTCACTGATCGGTAAGACCGGTGCTTTCAAAACGCAACACGCCGCCGCCAAGCAACTGCCGATGGGTCAGTGAACGACTCACCTGTACCGTGCCGTTTAGCAGCATGCGGCGCACCTCGCCGCCCCCGGCCGGCGCTTCATAAGCCGTCTCCAGGGCCAGCAAGGCATCGGCGAGCTGTAAGTGGGCTGCCTCAACCATCGGCGCCGACCAATAGTAATCGCCGCGCTGCGGGGTGACCGGATAGAGGCCCAGTATGGCAAAGCAGGTCCAGGCCCATTGCTCTGGCTGCTCGCCGGGCCCGGGCTGGGGCAGCGCGCTTTGACGCCAGAGCCTACGCAACAGTTGATCACCCGCCCACGGCTGACTGGACTGCATGTACAGCCAGGGCACGTGTTGAAAGGCCACGCTCCAGGGCCAGGCGGCCGGGTTAGCCGGAGCAAACCACGCGTGCAAACGATCGGCCAGCCCCTCACGGCCATCCGCCAGACGCAGCACACCATCCAGGTTGTGCTGGGCTTGCAGCCAAAGGTCATCGGGCACCCGTTGCCGCTGGAGCGCCGCGCGGGCCTGAAAGGCAGCGCCCAATTGTGCCTCGCCACTGCGTCGTGCCAGCTCACCCAGGGCATCGGCGCCCAGCGTAGCCAGCCCCCCAGCTGCCGCAGACGGCTCCTGCCATCGGGCTGCGGCCAGCGTCCAGTCTTTGAGCAACGGCGTCAGTGCCTCGCCCGCGTCTACCGCTCGTACACCACGGGCCAGCGCACCTGCCAACAGCACGGCGCTGGCCGCCGCATCCGCGTCGCCCACTGGGGTACCCCAGTTACTCTCCCCGGCGGGACCACGGAGCGCGCGCGCCTGGACAACCATGGAGTAGGCCAGGGACTCCAACTGCTCCGGGGCCAGCAAGCCCAGCAAAGGGCCCGCTGCGCGAAAGGTTCCGGACGGATTGAGGTTACCGATAAACCCGACACCCTCCGCACTG
>JABSSV010000219.1 GCA_013213875.1 Lysobacterales bacterium | reverse complement strand
GGCCCGGCGGCGGCGAGCCAGCGGCCCAGGCGTTCAAATCCCGAGCGCCACCGGTGGCTAAGGCTCGGGATAAATTTCCAGCGTCACCTTGTTGATCGTGCCGTTAAACGCGCTGAAGCGCCGTTCATTGAGCTGGCGCTGAATAACCGGTGAGCCGCGATCCATACCCACATCGGTGCCCTCGTCAATGGAGAAGCGCGAGGAGACGGTCGCATCCAGCCGGCCCGTGGCCACCGGCTCGCCATTCAGCAGCAGGCGCAGATCGGCACCTTTGCCCACACCGCCGCCGTCATAGTCGATCTCCAGGCGTAAATCCGAATCGCCGGCCGCCAGGGGCTGCGCGCTGCGCAGCGTGACCAGTTCACCGAGGTTGTTATAGGTGTAGCTTGGGTAGCCATCATCCAGATACAGGGACCAGCCACCGAAACGACTGCCCTGGGCAATAATGACGCCGTCCGCCTGCGTACCGTCGGCGATCGACAGCTTGGCCTGCAGGGAGCTGGAGACGTTCTTGATGCTCAGGATCGAATCCTCCACCAGATCCCAGGCCCCGGGATAGAGATCCAGTCGGGTCCGGTCACCCATCATGGTGGGACGCCCCGCTGCCGAGGGCAGCAAGCGCTCCAGCAGCCGGTCATCCAGAGGCAGTACCTGATTGGCAATGGCCTCTTCCATAAAGGTGGCCTTCATGGCGGCAAGACGATCCGGGTGCTGCTCTGCCAGATTGTTGGTCAGGCTGAAGTCCTCCAGCGTGTTGTAGAGGTCCCAGCCGTCGTTCGCGGCCACGCTGTTCATCTTCTGCATTTCCCAGGGCAGCTTGATGGTGGTTCGGGCCAGCCAGCCATCCTGATAGAGGCCGCGATTGCCGACCACTTCGAAGTACTGGATCGTATGTCGCTCCGGTGCCGCCGCGTCGTCAAAGCTGTACACCATGCTGGTGCCCTGAATGGGTATCTGTGCAATGCCGTCAACCAGGGTGGGTTCGGGAATGCCCGTCACTTCAAGAATCGTGGGTACCACATCGATGACGTGGGTGAATTGGTCGCGTAGTTCGCCCTTGGACGAAATTCCGGCGGGCCAGTGAATCACCGTGCCATTGCGGGTGCCGCCAAAGTCGCCGGCAACCTGCTTGGTGAAGGCAAAGGGCGCGTCAAAGGCAATGGCCCAGCCAACGGACATATGCGGGTAGGTATTGGGTCCGCCCCATTCATCCAGATAGGCCAGTTGCTCCTCCGTGGTCTCCGGGATGCCGTTCAGAAAGTGGCCCCAGTTCCAGTGGCCGGTCTGATTGCCTTCAGAGCTGGTGCCGTTATCACCGCTGATATAGATCAGCAGCGTGTTATCCAGCGCACCGAGATCCTCAATGGCCTGCAGGAGGCGACCCACCTGATAATCCGAATATTCCGAGAACGCCGCGAACACCTCTGCCTGCCGTGTGTAGACCTTGCGTTCATCATCGCTGAGATCGTCCCAATCCGGCACGCTGGCCGGTTTCGGAGCGAGTT
>JABSSV010000218.1 GCA_013213875.1 Lysobacterales bacterium | reverse complement strand
TCCGGCGTGAGGGCAAATTGCAAATCACTGTCCATATCCAGACGCAAATCCTGCAGGCGGATCAGGGCCAGATCCCTGCCCGTTAGCGTCGCTTGCAGATACCAGTCATCGAGGGCGGGAACCTGAGCTGCCCCGACCAGTCGCCCGCTACCGTCACCGAGCGCAAAGTCACCCTCAAACTGGATCTTTTGCGGCCCCATGAGCCGGCCCGCAAGATTTACCGACCGCAGCTGCGACCCCAGAATCGGAACATCCATAGCCGCCTCAGTAAGCTGCAGATCACCACTCAGCTCCGGCTCAGAACCGGTGCCGGCAATCGCAAGCTTGAGCGCGAGGCGCCCTTCAAGCAGGTCGAGGTTGGTGAGCAGCCCGCGCAGCGTTCCCAGATCATCCAGCGCCAGCTGAGCCTGTCCCCGTATCTGTGCCTGCCGGTAGTTCAATGCATCACTGAGCGTGATCGCTACGCTGGCCCGCCCATGATCGGCAAGGTCCAGGTTGAGCGAACTGCTGGCCTCACCTTTGGCGTTGAGCCGGCCCGACCAGGAGCCCCCACCGGTACGGAGCGCACGCCCGGTGGGCGTAAGCCCCGCCACCTGACCCTCGCTAAGGATCAGTTCAAACTGTCCGTCAGGTGCCGAGCCCTCTGGCCAGCGCCAGTCCAGCGTGCCACTAAGATCCTGGCTTAACTCGAGATCCGCAGCGATCCAGGGCTGAAAAACGAGCAGCGGGATCGCGTCCAAACGGGCTTCAGCGCGATAGATACGGTCCTGGCTAAGAACGCCATCAAAGCACAGAGCGCCAGATGGCTTGAGATCCAGACACAGTGATTGAAGCTGAAGCTGCGCCCCATCCAAACGCAGATCTGCGGGCTTTTGCAGCGCGCCCAGGAGTTGTCCGTCTTCAGATGCCTCAAGCGTCCTTAGCTGCCCCTGCCAGCTCAGCTCGGGTGCGGCGAGGTCGAGTTTCCCCGTCAGCATCAACGCCGCCGCGAAGGGTCCGTCGCCAAGGGCCAGCTCCAATCGGTGTTGCTCAGGACGCCCCAGGACCCGCCCCTGCAAAGTACCCAGCTCCAGGTCGCCAAACGTCACCTGGCTGGCATCCAGATTGAGGCTTGTGGCGGCACCGCGGACCCTCGCGGTGGCCAGAGACAGCGCACCCAGAGTAAATTGCTCCAGCTCCAGATCAACGAAACTCAGAGGTTGTGGGTCCTGCCCCCGCCACTGCAGCTGACCGGCAACACCACCGCCCAGCCAATCATGTAACCAGCCGGCCGCCAGCGTATCGACCCGCACGCTGAGCGCGGCGCCGGGACGACCATCAACCCAGACAGACGCGCTGCCCGCATTCAGGGCCAGGGCCCGGGCGGACCATCCCTCCATGCCCTTTCGTAACCCCCCCTGCAGCTGCAAAGGTTCGCCACGCAGTGTCCCCGACCATTGCTGAAACTCCATGGCTAGCGCGCCGTCCTGCCAGCTCAAATCTGCCTGGCCGCTGAGACGGCCAGGCCAATCCGGCCAATAGCTGTCGGGCGCCAGGCCTTGCGCGACGATTTGCGCCTGACCCCTGAGCTCTTGGTGCCAATCCAGCTCCATCCTTCCTTCCACCAGACCGTCAAGAAGGCTCAGTGAATCGATGGTAAATTGCGCCCGTGATCGCCCCCCTTCACCCTGCAGCTCGGCGCGTACCGGCAGCTCCGAAGATGCGAGCAAATCCAGCGCCGACTCAAGCTCCCAGGCGTCCACGGTGCCACGGAGCGTCGCGCTGCCTGTCGGGCTTTCCAGCACTGGCTCACCCAGCAAAGGCCAGCGCAAGCGCTCCCAGTCCAACTCGGCCCATAGATCACCCCGCTCTGCCCACGGATAGTGCCCCCTGGCGGTCACTTCGCCGGACGGCAATTCGGCGCGTAAGCGGGTTAGCGCCACCGCATTCTGGTCAAAATGACCCTCGCTACTGACAGGAATCGGAGGCTGGTCGGGCGTGACGAGGTTGCCCGCCAGCGCAAACTCCGGCGCCGTCAGCGATCCGCTCAATTGACCTTTGAGCGACGTAAACCGTGCGTCCGACAGCCCCGGCAAGGGGATGGATTCACCTGTTACTGTGAGTTTGAGTTGCGGCCCCTGCGTCAACGCTTCCACCGTGCCCGCGACCTCCAGGCTCGGTTCACTACTGCGAAGCACAAGGCTGATCTGCGACTCAAAATTCAACCACTCCATCTGCAGCCGTATCACTTCAGGCAGCTGTGCGTGCCACTGTTGACCCTCCAAGCGCGCTTCCAGCCTTAGGGCGCTGCCCCGCCCCTGTCGGCGCACATCACCCGCCAACTCAGCCTCCAGCCCGGGCGCCTGAGCACGCAGTTGCAGCTGCAATCGGGTGCTATGCCAGACGCCGTTGGCCCGGAGCCGCGCCTCGGGCGCGTGCAACGTGCGCTCCGGCCCGGCCCAGGACCAGCCGTCAATACGCCCCTGATCGAGATGTAGGGGAAACGGCGCGGCCGGCATGGGCAAAGACTGAGACCAGGGCTCCAGCTGCTGCGTCCGTGCGGCAGCATGGGCGCTCGATTCCACGTGCAGTTTGTTGATGTCCAGCTGCCTGATGCGCACACTCTGATCACGCCAGCCGAGCCTGATTTTCAGAATCAGGTCTTGCGCCGTCCAGGTCAGCGCATCCGCGCTCCACCGGACCTCCTGCAGGGTGAGACCCTGCCACAGGTCGCCCTGCAGCGTGGCATAGGTGAAGGTCTGGCCAGCACCCATGCGTTGCAACAGGAAACGCGCACCCTGCTCGCTACGCAGCAGCCAGGCAACTGACAGCGTACACGCCACCAGGAGCACGATAGCGCCAAGAAACAAGCCACGGAGCCTGGATCTACGCCTGCCCATCAGAAAAGCGTCGTGCCCAGCGTCAGGTGCAGCCGCCAGGGGTTACCGGGGAGATCAAGAGCCGAGGCCACATCAAGACGCAGCGGAAAACCCAGCGCGTACCAGCGCACCCCGAGGCCCGCACCCTTGCGCAAGCCAGGCTGGCTCCAGTCGTTGAAAGCATTACCCGTATCAAAGAAAGTACTGACAGACCAATCACCCACCAGTCGCCGCTCCAGCTCCACGCTTCCCGTAAGCAGGTGATTGGAGCCCAGCCCGTTATTACTCAGACTTTCGTAGCCATAACCTCGAACACTGAAACCACCGCCAGCCTTGAATCGATAGCGAACGGGCAGCTCAGTCAGGGAAACCTCCACCTGCAGACCCTCGCGTTCAAAGGTAAGCTCACGCACCTCGGCATCACTGTAAGCTGCTTCGCCACGCAGCAGCAGACGCCAGTCATCATTAAGCCTGAGGTTCCAGCGTGACGACAGGTAGATTTGGCTGTAACTGACATCCGAAGCCCAGCGGCTACTGGAGGTAAACAGACTGGCGCGCTGCCGGTGGCCGCTAAGATCGAAACCACGCCCCGTGAGCACCGGCAGATCCCACTCGATACCCAGCGCAAGCGAGTTCACTCGGCCACCGGGGATCAGGGGAGTGCTATTGCGCAGGGTGGAACGATCCAGATCTGAAAGCTCAGCAAATTCATTATCTTCCGAGACAAACTGGAGAAAGATAGTTTCGATAAGCTGCTCACGGCTGTCACGGGGATTGCGCAGCCTGACGCGACCCAGGCGAGCGAATGCCTCGTCCAGACGCCCTTCCGCCACCGGTAACTTTTCATCCTGACCGTCGATATCGAGCTCAAACAGCTGGTCTTCCTGTGCCAG
>JABSSV010000217.1 GCA_013213875.1 Lysobacterales bacterium | reverse complement strand
GTCGGCGCTGCTAACAGCGATCGCCGGTGTCGCCATCGTATTTCTGGTGAGCATGGGTTTCGATCGCGCTCAGAACCAGCAGAACATGCGCAATCAGGCGATTCAGCAAGAAATCAGCCGCCTGCAGCGCCAGATTCGGCGAATTGCGGAGCTGGAGGAGACGCGGGCGCGTCTCCTGTCGCGAAAAGCGATTATTGAGGACTTGCAGGCCAGTCGTTCACTGACGGTGGAGATGCTTGATCAATTGGCCAAGACCGTGCCCATGGGCATTACGCTTAACGCCATGTCACAGCAGGGCATGAACCTGCGCCTGTCTGGTACAGCACAGTCCAACGCCCGGGTGTCAGCCTATCTGCAGTCGCTGACTGACAACGAACTCTTTTTGAATCCAGATCTGACTTACGTCCGCGCTGCTTCCGAACCGGAGAATATTCAGGAGCCCTATGATTTCTCGGTCGGCGTAACGTTGCGAACACCAGCCAGTGAGGCAGAAGAAGCCGGATTTGATGACATAGACGAAGGAGGGTCGCAGTAATGTTGAATGACCTTCGAGACGCGGACTTTTCGGATCTGGGTAGCGCCACTACCGCCGTCAAAGCCACGCTGCTATCTCTGTTGCTGGTGGCGCTGTGCGCCGCGGGTTATTTCCTGCTGATCAAGAACAAGAAGGAACAGTTGGAGCGGACTCAGGCTGAGGAACTGGTGCTGCGCGCTGACTTTGAGGAAAAGCAGCGTAAGGCAGCCAATCTGGAAGCCTACGAGCAGCAGCTTAAGGACATGCAGGAACTGCTGGAAACCATGTTTCGGCAACTGCCTAGTGAGACCGAGATGGACAAGCTGCTGGTGGACATTTCCCAGTCGGCGCTGGCAGCGGGCATTGATGTGCAGCTGTTTGAACCGCAGCAGGAAGCCCAGCAGGACTTTTATGCGGAGCGACCGATCGCTATTCGTATGGCCGGCAAGTTCCATGAGTTTGGGGAGTTTGTCGACAGCGTAGCGGCGCTGCCGCGGGTGGTCATACTGACCATGCACAACGTGTCACTCCGTCTGGCTGAGGATGACGACGGGCAGAGCAAGCTGATACTGCAGGGCCAGGTCAAGACCTATCGCTACGTGGATGAAGCGGACGGTCAGGCCGAGCAAGGGGGGAACGCGGCGCCATGATCGAGCAGAGTACAAGCAGAAATGCGATGCGCTTACTTCTCGGAGGCCTGGCAGCTTGTCTGCTGGCTGCCTGCGGCGGAGATATGAGTGACCTGACGCAATACATCGCCGAGGTGAAAGCGCGACCGGCCACGCCGATTGAGCCCATACCGCCGGTAAAAACCTATCAGCCCTATCCCTATGACGGCTTCTCGGGACGGGACCCGTTCCGCAGTTCGTCCAGCGAAGGACGTGAGGTTGCCCAGGGGGACGAGGCTACGCCGGAATCCCTCGGGCCGCGGCCGGACTTCAGCCGTGACAAGGAGTATCTGGAAAACTTCGAACTCGACACGCTGTCCATGGTCGGCACTTTCGCCAACTCGGACGGCTTTTGGGGATTGATCAGGGATCCGGACGGGCGCGTTCATCGCGTCGTTCCCGGTGAATATCTGGGTAAGAATCACGGACAGATTACGCTCATAGACGATGGCCAGGTCGTGCTGTCGGAGCTGATCAACGACGGGACCGGCGGTTGGTTGCAACGTGAAGCCGCGCTGGCGCTGGAAGGATGAGTAGCCGGTGCTGCGCGCAGCAAGCTGGCCCGGAGGGTAAGGCAATGAGTTTGGATACGACGAAAGAACCACTGACAACGTCGGTCAAAAATTGGGGAAGGGACATGAGAATTTCGAGCTTCGGCAAAGTCACAATCGCTGTGTTTGCGCTCTGCGCCTCGGCCCTGTCCTGGGGACAGACGCAGGTGACAGGCGCGGATTATGAAATCGGGCAGGATGGCATGGTGACCATCACGCTCACCACCAGTGGTGCGGAACCTGAAGTCAGCATTTTCGCGACGGACAGCCCGGCGCGCATTGTGCTGGATATGGCCAATACCACCAGTAGTGCAGACGCAACTCCGGTGCGCGTGGGGGCGGGCGCTGTGGATGCGTACTCGACCCTGTCGGCTGGCGGTCGTACCCGCGTATTGGTGGACCTCAACCGTGATTCCGAGTTTGATTACGCGGTCACTCCGAATCGGGTGACGCTCACCGTGGGTGGTCAGGCGGCCATGGCTGCCGCCAGTGCCTCATCGACCGCAGCGGAGGAAGCGGCGCGGGCGCTGGCCTCCTACGAGGTGGAAACGGTTGATTTCCGCCGCGGAGAAGAAGGTCAGAGCCGGATCATCGTGGGCATGGACGGTGAGGGTGCCAGCGTGGCCGTGAATGCCAGCGCTGGCCAGCTGACCGTAGATCTTTACAGCACGGACTTGCCGGAAGACCTGAATCAGGTGCTGGATGTGGTCGACTTCGCAACGCCGGTACAGCTCATTGACGTATCCCAGCGCGGTGAAACGACGCGTCTGGATATCATGGTCGCCGGCGTCTTCGAGCATCTGGCCTATCAGTCAGGCAATGACCTGATCATCGAGGTGGCCGAGCTCGAAGCGGTGGTGGAAGAGGTGGACGCCGTTGAGTTCTACGAGGAGAAAACTTACCAGGGCAAGCGCGTGACCTTTACCTTCCAGGACATCCCGGTTCGTAGCGTGCTGGAGCTTATAGCCGACGTGTCCGATCTGAACGTGGTGGTTGCTGATAATGTGACGGGCAATCTGACCTTGCGTCTGACCAACGTACCCTGGGATCAGGCGCTGGACATCATCCTGGACTCCCGGAACCTGGACAAGCGCGAAAATGGTAACGTGATTTGGATTGCCCCGGCGGCCGACATTGCGGCGCGGGAGCAACAGTTGCTGCAGGCCGCTCAGGATCGACGCGAGCTAGAGCCGCTGATCACGAACATGATCTCTGTGAACTACGCCAGCGCAGACGAAATGAAAGCGCTGATCGAGGACGCATCAGGTACGGACAACGAAAATGGCTTGCTGTCGCCGCGTGGGTCCGTTTCCATCGATGCGCGCACCAATACGCTGCTGGTT
>JABSSV010000216.1 GCA_013213875.1 Lysobacterales bacterium | reverse complement strand
CCCGCTGACCGTCCATGAGGAAACGCTGCATATTCACGAGGGCACGCCCGAACCGTTGCGAGTAGAAGAAACCCAGTGGGGTCCCATCATAGGCGAGGATCATCAGGGCCGTGCACTGGCCTTGCGCTGGGCTGCTCACGATCCTGAAGGCGCCAATTTCAACGCCTGGTTTATGGAAGAGGCCGACAGTGTCTTCGACGTACTGCCAGAGGCGCATCGGTTCGGCCTGCCCCATCAGAACCTGGTCATGGGTGATCACCATGGCAACATTGCCTGGATCATTGCCGGCCCGGTACCCCGACGCGTGAATCTCGCTGGCACACAACCAACGGCCTGGCACACCAGCGACGGCGGCCACTGGGCCGGCTACCACGATGCGGATCAACAGCCGCGCGTGGTGAATCCACCATCAGGCCGCCTGTGGACCGCCAATGCGCGCGTGGTGAGCGGTGAGAAACTGGCGCTCATGGGCATGAACGGACCTGCTCTTGGCGCCCGGCAAAAGCAGATCAGGGACCGGCTGATGGCTCTGGATCAGGCGACGGAACAGGACATGCTGGCCATCCAGCTGGACGACGAAGCCCTATTTTTGGCGCCCTGGCGAGCGCGTTTGCTGGACCTGCTGGACGCCGAGCTCCGGGATCAAAACAACGCTTTTTTTGAAGCCCATGCGGCGCTCCTGAACTGGTCCGGCCGCGCGGATCGTGACGATGTGGGTTACCGCATCGTGCGCCAGTGGCGTCTGGCGGTTATGGACCGGATAACGGCCCCGCTGGAAACCGCTCTTCGCGCGGTAGATGAGGACTTCCGTCTGCGCCACGTGGGCCGCCAGTTGGAGACGCCCGTGTGGACGCTGCTGGAGGCGCAGCCCGCACACTTGCTGAACCCGGAATTCTCCAGCTGGCGTGCCTTGCAGGTAGACGCGCTATCAGACGTGCTGACGCCCTGGTACGAGGATGGCACGCTGGCCAATGATCCCTGGGGCGCACGCAACATGCTGGCGGTCAGCCATCCGCTGGCCGGCGCCCTGCCCCTGCTGGGTAACTGGCTTTCTATGCCCGCAGAACCGGTGGATGGTGACACGCACATGCCACGGGTGCAGTCGCCAAGCTTTGGCGCCTCCGAGCGCTTTGCTGTCTCACCCGGACGGGAAGCAACGGCATACCTGCATATGGCCACCGGGCAGAGCGGCCATCCCCTGTCACCCTTCTTTGATGCGGGCCATCAGGATTGGGTCCAGGGCAAAGCCTCACCCTGGTTGGCTGGCGCGACTGAGCATCGCCTGGAATTGCGCCCCGCCCCGCCCTGAGGGCTGGCCGGGAACCTAGCTGGAATTTCCGGCCGGCGCCGCTCCATGTGCAGCGATCAGCTGTAGAAAGTCTGCCCCATAGCGCTCCAGCTTCACCGCGCCGACGCCATTGACCGCCAGCAGGGCCGTTTCGTCGGACGGACGCTGTTGGCACATGGCCAGCAAAGTTGCATCACCAAAGATGACATAGGGCGGCACGCCCTGGTCCTGCGCCAGATTTTTACGCAGCCCTCGCAGCGCCTCAAACAGGGACTGATCCCCTGCAGCCAGTTGCAGCGCAGCACCGCCCGAGCGTTTTAGTCGCGCGCGCTTGCGGGGGCGGGCCAACTCCAGCGTTTGCTCTCCGCGCAGCAGATCGCGGGCCTCCCACGTGAGCTTGAGAACGGAATAATCGGCAATATCCTGACGCAGATAGCCGCGATGGATCAGCTGCCGCACGATGGAGCGCCAGTCGTTTTTCGAGCGCGCCTGGCCAATGCCCCAGGTGCTCAGTTGCTGGTGACCAAAGCGCTGCATGCGCTCCGAGTCTTCACCCAGCAAAATCTCGATAACATGGGCCATACCGAAACGCTGCCCTACGCGGTAAACGCAGGACAGCACCATGCGCGCAGCCTCCGTTGCATCGAAGGTTTGTGGCCCTTCACCGATTTCACCAAAGCCTCTTCTAGCGACTGCTGTCGCTTCTGGGTCGCCACATTGCCTGCCCTCTCCAAGAGAGCCGGCAGCCTGTCGCCAAAAACACT
>JABSSV010000215.1 GCA_013213875.1 Lysobacterales bacterium | reverse complement strand
TAGAGACCACCATGGGCCAGTGGAACACCTGCCAGTTCGCTGGCCTCAGGGGCGGACACGCTCTGAAACAGCGTCTGGCCTGGCCACTGCGCATGCAGCTGCTGTTGCTCCTGCACGGCGCTCGCGCCGGTTGCCAGCTGTAACAAGCCGCTGCGGGCGCCGAGCCGGCTGGCCTCGGATGCCGATAGCCAGTCGCGATAGTAGCGGGCCGCGTGGTTCAGGGCGGTCATGTTGAAGTCAGCCTGCGGACTGCGATGGGCGGACAAACGTCCGTAAATGAGGCCCTGACGGTTGCCCGAGGCGCCGCCACCGGCCTCGCCGGAGGCCTCATAGACCGTCAGCTGGCATCCACGCTTTGCCAATGCATGGGCCAGCTGCGTGCCGGCCAGACCCGCACCGATAACGGCAATCTTGCGGGGCCGCGCGGAAGGCGGTCGCTGTACCGGCCAGGCGAGACCGTGAGCGCTGCGGTAGGGACTGGCCGGATAGGCGCTGGGCAACGGTCGGGGTGGTGGCTGCGTCAGTCGAGCGCCGAGCATGTCGCGCTTGCGTCCGAAGCCGGGCATTTTCGTGACGTCGAAGCCTTGTGCCTGCAGGCCTCGACGCACGGCACCGGCGGCGCTGAAGGTCGCTACCGTCGTGCCGGGTGCACTGAGCTGCCGCACCGATGCCAGGACCTCCTCAGACCACATGGATTCGTTACGAGCGGGGCTGAATCCGTCCAGAAACCAGGCGTCTACTGGCCGGTTCGGCCAGCGATGGCAGGGATGCGTGCTGGGCATCAGCGCCGCCAGGCCAGAGGCCACCTCGGCGATGATCAGCGTGAGCTCAACGCGCTCCGAGAGCACCAGTTGGTGGAATCCGGGCTGTAGGCAGTCTGGATAGTTCGCTGCCAGCCTGTCACTCCAGGGCGCCAGTTCCGGCCATAGGGCGAGTGCTCTCTGCAGGTCACTGGCATGCAGCGGATACTGCTCGATGCTGATAAACCGGAGCCGCGCGGAGGGTGGTGCCGTGCGCTGCCATAGCGCGCAACAGGCGAGTAGATTGAGGCCCGTACCAAAGCCGGTCTCCGCCACCACGAACTGTGCACCCGGCGTCAGGGCTGCGAAGCGCTGCGCCAATCCATTGCCGTCAAGAAAGGTGTGCCGGGCTTCCGCCAGGCCGCCGGCGCGAGAAAAATAGACGTCTTCAAAGCGCCGCGAGCGGGGCTGCCCCTGCGCGTCCCAGTCCAGTTCCGCATAGCGCAGCTGTGGGCGGGACTCGCTGTTCACGTCTGGTCGGGAACCCGAGTCGGGCTAGTCCTCTACGTCATCCACGTTCAGCTGCCCCGTGAGGCGTCGCTTGATGTGCGACCAGGCCATGCCAACGGCCAGAATCAGGGAAATGACGATCAGTGCGAACCAGGTCAGAATGCCGGTGGCATCGAGACTGATCCAGCCCACATCCACCAACCACCAGATCACGGCGGCGAACAGCGCGCCGCCCAGAATGACACCGAGCCAGCCGATGGCCTGGAAGGTGGTGCGGACCAGAAAGATCCAGCCAATCAGGAGAATCAGACCGACGATCAGTATCGGTGGGCCGAAGTGCACATCGCGCACACCGTCGCCAAAGACCCAACCCAGATAGGACCAGCCGGTCGGGTTGTAGGTGCCCAGCACCAGAGCCAGGGCCAGGGCCCAGCGCAGCAGAAAACCGTCCATACCTATTTCTTTCGACATGCCTTGTCCTTTTCAAACTGCGCCGAGCAGTGAATCCTTTACGCCTGACCTGGGTCGGTCGCCTGATCGACCCGCTTGGCCAATGCCCGCCCGGCCGAGCCCAGTATGATCATGGTAAGACCAGCGAACAGGAGCCGTACGCCCACCAGTACGCCGACCAGCCAGAGGGACGACTCGGGAAACTCGTGATAGATCATCAGGGCCAGAATAATGGAGACAATGCCGCTGATGAGCAACATGCCCCAGCCCTTGTTCGGGCGCCAGCGTATGGCGGCGACCATCGCATAGACACCGTCAACGAAAAACCAGGCGGCCAGAAAGAGCGTCAGGGCAGCGAGCCCTGCGCCGGGCTTGCTGATCAGCCAGCCGCCCATAAAGGCGGCCAGTAAGCCAAACAGCACGCGAAAGGCGCCGGTGCCGAAGGAGTCGGACTGGAACGCAAAAATCAGCTGGATCACGCCCGTTGCGAGCAGGGCAATGCCCACCATGATCACAATGCCCATGCCCGGTATCCAGGGCACGGCCATACAGAACACGCCCAGCAGTAATACCAGAATGCCCCAGATGGTTCCGCTGCGTGATGCGCTGCGTATCTCTTGGCTGACTTCGCTCATTGCCTTCCCTCCCCTGGGCACTCATGGCCCGCTGCCATTGAAGTTTCAACTCACTGAGCGAGAGTCTAGCAGAAGCGATAGAGCGAGCGGCAGCTGGCGCCGGGAAGCGCCTTTTTGTCAGATCCCGATGGGTCCGCCGCCCTTGCGTCGAATCGCGACGATGGATGGTCGCGGCGGTTTACCGTCTTCGAAATCCGGCCAGCGCGTGCTGGGTGCGTCGAATGTGGCTCCATCGCCATCACCCGGATGCTGAATGGCGAGAAACAGCGTGTCACCGCCCGGTGTAAAACGGGGACCGCACAGTTCCGCACCCACGGGGCAGCGAAAAAATGCCTTGCCGGTGCCGCGTTCGGTCCCTTCCGTGCTCAGGGCCCAGAGGCCGTCGGCGGCGCCGGTGCTGCTATTGCCATCGGTTGAGACCCACAGGCGTCCCGCAGGATCGACGGCGCAGTTATCAGGACTGCCGAACCACCCGTTGTCACTGGTAGCCGGGTTCCAGCTGGCCATGACTTCGGGCTGCTTGGGATCACCACAGCGCACCAGAAACTCCCAGCGGCTGCGCAGGGCTGTGAAGTCGCCTTCAGGCTCGACGAGCTGAATGATTTGCCCCCAATTATTGGCCGCCCGCGGATTGGCGGCGTCGACCTGGGCCTCCGTGCGGCGGTAGTTGTTGGTGAGCATGATCCACACGCTGCCGCTGCGGGGATCCGGCTCCACGTCTTCCGGCCGGTCCATGGGCGTGGCACCAAGCAGATCGGCCGCGCTGCGGGCTTCGATCATGACATCGGCCTGCGAGTGAAAGCCATTGGCGGCCGTCAGGGGACCGTATCCATGGCGCAAGGGCAGCCAGCTAACCGTGCCGTCGGCATCAAAGCGCGCCACGTACAGGGTGCCTTCGGTCAGCAGTTCACGATTGGCGGCGGGCTGAGCCGGGTCATAGCGCCCCTTGCTGATGAACTTGTAAACATAGTCGAAGCGCTGATCGTCCCCCATATACACCACCACCTGCCCATTGGGCGCTACCACGCTTTCGGCGCCTTCGTGCTTAAAGCGGCCCAGGGCCGTGTGTTTACGCGGTGCTGCCTGCGGGTTGTGCGGGTCCACCTCCACGATCCAGCCAAAACGGTTAGGTTCGTTCGGCTCCTTGCCCACGTCGTATCGGTCTACATGTTGCCCCCAGGCATACCAGCCGCCGGGCACGCCGAAGCGTTCGTAGTTACGTGTTTCACGATGGCCCTCGGGCAGGCTGCCCATAAAGTTGCCGTTCACGTTCTCCTCGGCCATGAGATAGGTGCCCCAGGGGGTAATGCCGCCAGCACAATTGTTCATGGTTCCTGCCACGGTGCGCCCCTCTGGATCATCGCCGGTGCGCAGGCGCTCGTGGCCCGCGGCGGGTCCGGTCAGCGTCATGGGCGTGCTGTCGGCGGTAATGCGACGGTTGTAGGGCGAGTCGATGACCGCTTGCCACTGGTCGCCCTGCCGTACCACCTCAAACACGCTGCCGCCATGGGCTGCCCGCTCCGTGGCGCCCTGGGCGGCAGTAATGGAGGCTGGATATTCGTCACCCACATCCGGAAGCATCAGCAGCGATGTGGTGTACTCATGATTAACGCAAAGAATGCCGCGCTCATCCTGCCCGGCTTCCGGTACCAGCGGTATGTAGCCGATAAAGTCGTTGTTGTAGCCGAACTGGCGTCGCTGGGCGGCAGCGGTTTGTGCATGTGGGTCAAACGCCGGTGCATCAGAGAACAGCGGATCACCCCAGCGGATGAGTAGCTGGGCGTCATGGCCCGCTGCGACGTGGTGGGTATGGTCCACGCCGCGGCTGATTTCCGTGAAGCGGAAGGGCGGCAGCCCATGGGCAGCCAGCGCCTGCATGCCGCCAAGCCCAGCAAGGCCGGCGGTGGCGATGGCGCTGCGGATCAGGCCGCGTCGTGACAGACGCAAGCTGACCAGCTCCTCCAGCGTCGTCTGAGTTTCGACACAGGGGTTCAGGGGCAGATTTTCACGTTCATCCATGGGTGTTTGCTCGAGCGTTGTTCAACAGGGCTGGGAGGCGTGTGCCGAAACGGCGTTCCTGACGCTATTGTAGCGCGCCGCCGTGAAGATGAAACCTTATGGGTCGGGATGCCCAACAGCGCGCCTGAACGGGTTACACTACCCCTCCGAAAGCGCTGCCACGCGTCAGGCGTTTTGCCGGCAGCGACCAAAAATATAATGACAACCAGCGACGTTGCCTTCGGTCATGTAGCTGTCCGTTGCGGCCAACCCCGTAGCGGATCGGTTTGCTAGCATGGCGACGCGAACTGTGGAGAGTGAGAATGGGCAGAGACAGAACAACAGTGATCGGATCGCGCACGGGATTGATGGGCCTGTTCGACCGCATCCGTTACAAAGAGCTCTATCGCCAGGCCTTCGGCTTACTGTTGATCGCGGTCTGTGCGGCCTTTGCCGAGGCGGGTCATGAGCGTGTGATCTGGGGCTTTGCCCTGGCGGCGTTCGGCCAGCTGTTTCGTATCTTTGCGGCCGGCACGATTTTCAAGAACAAGCGGCTGGCCAGCACGGGCGCCTATGCGCTGGTTCGTCATCCCCTGTACTTCGGCAACCTGCTGATTCTGGCTGGCTTCTGTATCGCCAGCGCCAATCTGTGGGTGATTGCCGTGGTCGTGGCCTTCTTCGTGATCTGGTATCCGGCCGCCATCCGCTATGAAGATGCCAAACTGGAACGACTTTTTGGCGAGGACTGGCGGGCATGGAGTCAGGGCACCTGGGCCATCGTTCCCAATCGTTTTAATCTGTCTAAAATCACGGATACACAATGGAGCGCGCACCAGTCCATGATTCGAAATGGTGAGCTGTGGATTACCATTTATCTGGTCGCCTGCGCCGTCTGGCTCTGGTTCCGCGCACACGGCTAAAAGGAGCATCGCATATGGATCTGATACATATTCCCATGTCGCCCGGCGAGTTGCTGGATAAAATTACGATACTGGAGATCAAATCCGAGCGTATGGATGATGCGGCCAAGGTTGCCAATGTGCGCACGGAACTGGCGCTGCTGCAGAAGACCTGGGCGGATGCGGTGACCTCTGACGCTACGGTGCAGCGCTTGCACGGCGAGCTCAAGGCCATTAACGAAGCGCTCTGGGAAATTGAGGACGACATTCGTGACAAGGAACGGGTGAAGGAGTTTGATGAGCGCTTCATCGAGCTTGCCCGGGCCGTCTACGTGACCAACGATCAGCGCGCAGCGGCCAAGAAGGCCCTCAATCTGCATCTCGGTTCCACCATCGTTGAGGAAAAGTCCTACCAAGACTACAGCTGAGGCCAGGCACGCGGCTTTCTGTGCCGCATATCTTGACACGGTCCCAGCCATCCCCCATGCTCCCGCCCCACGTCTGTTGGTGTTTCCAGAGCCGCTCGGCTACGGAAATGAAACGGGAAGTCGGTGCGAGCTCAGGCTCAACTCCGACACTGCCCCCGCAACGGTAAGCGAGGGCCGGGTCCAGGCAGCCACTGTGTTATGCATGGGAAGGCGACCCGGCAATGGTGCCAGAACACCCCCGCAAGTCCGGAGACCGGCCAGCAGGTTTATCAACCAGGCAATCGCGGTGGGCGAGGTCGGGATGCGGTGACCTGTCGGCTCGTCCGTTCGTTCAATGTCATCACAGCTCCCCCCCGGCGCGATGCCACCATGCGTTCGGGTGAGAACGCGGGAGTGCATCATGAAAAAGACCAGTTTTTTTACCCCCACAGCGTTCATGCTGTCCGGGCTATTTTCCCTCCATGTGCTGGCGCAGGACGCCGATGGCGTTGACGAACCGGCCTCGGAAGAGGCGCCAGTCAAGCTCGAAGATCTGGTGGTGACCGCGGCGCTGGAACCGTTGCCGGCTAATGTCGTTGCCAGTTCCCTGACGATTATCACGCGCGAGGACATCGAGGCGCGCCAGGTTAAGTTCGTTGCCGATCTGCTGCGAGATGTGCCCGGTTTTAACGTCAGTCAGTCTGGTGGCGCTGGCACGCAGACTCAGGTGCGTGTACGCGGGGCTGAGGCCAATCAGATTTTGGTGCTGCTGGACGGGGTGCGAGCCAATGATCCGGCGTCAAGCGACGAATTCCAGTGGCAGTACGCGCTGACTTCTGATGTGGAACGCATCGAAATTGTTCGCGGGCCGCAGAGCTCAATCTGGGGCTCGGACGCGGTGGCTGGTGTGGTCAACATCATTCGACGGAAGGGCAGTGCCTCTCGCTCGCTTTCCGCGCGCGCGGAGTTGGGCAGTTTTGGGACCACTGATCTGGCTGCTGACGGCGCCTGGTCCAGTGACACGCTGCGCCTGCGCGCGGGCGTCTCTCACTATGACACCGATGGCATCAGCGCAGCCGCCGTTGGTACGGAGAAGGATGGCGCAGAAAACACCACCGGCAGCCTCGGTCTGGAGTGGGATTTGACGGATGCACTGACGCTGGTCGCGTCTGCCCAGTCCGTGGATACCACCAGCGAGTTTGATGACATTGATTCTGCTATCACCGGTTTGCCCGAGGACGCAGATCGCGTTACGGAAGGATCGCAGGCCTACTGGCAGGGCGATCTGCGCTTTGCCCCGGCAGCCAGCGCCTGGAGCGGCAATCTGGGCGTGAGCTACTCGGATACGGACAATGACAACTTCTCCGCTGGCGCTTTCCGAAGCAGCACAGCGGCTGAAGTGTTGGAACTGCGGGCCCGCACCAGCGTGTCCTGGGGCGGAAAGAACGCTGCGGCTCACCGCCTGACCTTCGCCCTGGATCACCGGGAGACAGATTTCTCCGCCCGGGGAGCGACGTCCCAGTCCGCTGATAATCAGGATCAGTCCATGGACGTCACGGGTATTGCGGCGGAGTATGTGGGCCAGCCCTTTGACGGTTTCAACTGGTCCGTCTCCGGACGCCGCGACGACAACAGCGATTTCGGCAATATCGACACCTGGCAGATTGCGGCCAGTCATCAGGTAGAAGAGCACGTGCGAGTGCGTGGCTCCTACGGTACCGGTTCCAAGTCCCCCACCTTTGTCGAGCGCTATGGCTTCTTTCCCGGTTTCTTTCTCGCTAATCCGGATCTGAAGCCGGAAGAATCCAAGGGTTGGGAGCTTGGCGTGGAGAGCGACTGGTTAGAGGGTCGGCTGACGCTCGGCGCCGCCTACTTCGATATGGTGTTGGAAAACGAAATCAACGGTAACGCCTTTGATATCGATTCCGGTCTGTTTACCGCGGTCAATCGCAGCGAGGACAGTGATCGCTCAGGCTTTGAGCTGACGCTCGATGCGCGACCGGTTCCCGGTCTCACCCTGGCCGCTAACTACACCTATCTTGATGCGACCGAGCCGGGCTTTAGCGGTGACCTGCGCGAGACGCGCCGGCCCCGTCACATGGCCTCCTTCAACGCCAACTGGCGCTTCATGGACGACCGCGCCAACCTGAACCTCAACCTGAACTATGCCGGTGAGCAGGATGATGTGCTGTTCCGGCCGCCGCTGTTTGCTCGGGAAACGGTAACTCTGGGCAGCTATACGGTCGCGGATGTGGCCGGTGCCTATCGCCTGACGGAGGCACTGGAACTGGTGTTTCGCGTCTCGAACCTGACCGATGAGGACTATCAGGAAGTGCTGGGTTATGGCCGTCCGGGCCGGGCCTATTACGGCGGTTTGCGCGGGCGCTTCAGCTTCTGAGGTCCCGGACGGATGCAGAGACCGCGGGCGCTCCTGTCCTGGTCCAGCGGTAAGGATGCGGCCTGGACCCTGCACACGGTGCAGGTGTCCGGGCAGTTCCAGATCTGCGGTCTGCTCACTACGCTGAATGAAGACGCCAACCGCGTGGCCATGCACGCGGTGCGGCGCAGCCTGTTGGAAGCGCAAGCGCGTTCGGCGGCTTTGCCGCTACACACGGTTGGGCTGCCCGCCCACTGCAGCAACGCGGTTTATCAGGCCCGGCTGGGATCCACCCTGGGCAGGCTGAAGGCGAAGCTCGAGATCACCCATATTATTTTTGGCGATCTGTTTCTGGCCGACGTGAAAGCCTATCGTGAAGCACAGATGTCCGCTCTAGGTCTGATACCGGTGTTTCCGCTGTTTGGACGGGATACGCAGGCCCTGGCGCGGGACATGATCGCCGGCGGCCTGCGCGCGCGCCTAAGTTGCGTGGACAGCGAACAGCTGGCACCGTCGTTTTGCGGTCGGCATTTCGATGCTTCGCTTCTAGACGAAATGCCTGCGGCGGTTGATCCCTGCGGCGAGCAAGGGGAGTTTCATACGCTGGTGACCGACGGGCCCATGTTCCACCAGTCCCTGAAGGTGCGTGCCGGCGCGCGGCACGTGGACGGACAGTTCCATTTTATGGATTTTACGGCGGCCTGAGCTGGGCGCCGGATTGACCATGGCAGCCTAGCGCAGCAAGCGCCGGGTCTGGGCAACCACGTCCTGGGCGAAAAGCGCATCCACCTGACCGGCACAGGACAGGCCCTGCGCCGTATTCAGCAGCGTCTTGGCGAGTGCGCGGCTGTCGCTGTCTGCGGGCAGTTCGCCCGCAGCGATGCACTGATCCAGCGCGCGTTCGAAGGTGGCAATGGTGCGCTCCATAAAGGCTGCCAGCAGCCGTGCGATGGGCGCATCGCGCCGGGCCAGTTCGGCACTGCTTTTGGCGATAAAACAGCCGCGGTACTGATCACGCCCCGCCTGTTCCTGCCAGTGGTCCAGCACTGCAT
>JABSSV010000214.1 GCA_013213875.1 Lysobacterales bacterium | reverse complement strand
TTTGGTGATGTTATTGGCGGCCATCTGTCGGGCAACGATACCGTTGTTGCGGTGGTTGCCTGCGCCATTGTGCTTGGACCTGTCCTGCCTGGCTTGTGGGCAAAGCTGCTGGCAGCGGGCTACGGTGCCCGTGTGGAGGGCACTCGAATCTAGCCGGCGGTCACTCGTTGCCCGTTGCTGTAGCATGGTAGGGCGTTTTCTTGGATTCCCATCCGGCCCATATGCTGCAGCTCACCTTTATCGGCATTCTCATCCACGTGGTCATTGAGATCGCGCTGATTATCCGCGTCATGACCCATCCTCACCGTGATCCCGCCTCACGCATTGCCTGGGTCACCGTCATCCTGGCATTACCGATTCTGGGCATGCTCGCCTATGTCCTGCTGGGTGAGGCCAGTATTGGCCGTCGCCGCGTTGCCCGTGTGCAGGAGGTGCTCGCCGCCATGCCGGCTTTGGCGGACGTGAAACCGGGGCAAATGACCAACGCACAGGCGCAGGTGCCTGAACGCTATGGCCACCTTTTTCGCGTGGGTCAGTCAATCAGTGGGTTTCCCGTGATGGGCGGCAACGTGGCGCAGCTGATGGAAGATTCGAACGCTACGATCGACGCCATGATTGCCGATATCGACGCTGCATCGGATCATGTGCACCTGCTGTTTTATATCTGGCTGCCGGACCATAACGGCATGAAAATGGTGGAGGCGCTTAAGCGCGCTGCATTGAGGGGCGTCACCTGTCGCGCCATGGCGGATGACCTGGGATCAAGAACCATGATCCGCTCGCCACACTGGCGCGCCATGCAGGAAGCCGGCGTTCATGTTGCCAGAGCCTTGCCCATTGGTAATCCGCTGCTGCGCCCGCTGCACGGGCGCATAGACTTGCGAAACCATCGCAAGATTTTGGTGATTGATGGACGCATCACCTATTGCGGCAGCCAGAACTGCGCCGATCCGGAGTTCCTGGTGAAGGCCAAGTTTGCCCCGTGGGTTGACGCCGTGATGCGCTTTGAAGGGCCCGTCGTGCGACAGAATCAGCACCTGTTTGCCGGTGACTGGATGAGTTATGCGCAGGAAGATATCCATTCCGTGCTCGAGCCCTTCATCGATGCACCACACGCGGGCTTTCCGGCGCAAGTGGTGGGTACCGGCCCCACGGTGCGCTACTCGGCCATGCCCGAGATGTTTGAGTCTCTGTTTCACGCGGCCCGCCATGAATTGACCATCTCTACGCCGTATTTTGTGCCAGATGAGTCTATGCACAATGCGCTCTGTGCAGCCGCCTGGCGGGGGGTCAAGACGACCATTATCTTTCCTGCCAGAAACGACTCCTGGATCGTCGCTGGCGCCAGTCGCAGCTATTACGGCGACTTGTTGCGGGCTGGCGTGGAAATTCACGAGTACCGGGGCGGGCTGTTGCACACCAAGTCATTAACCCTGGACGGCGAGATGACGCTGATTGGGTCCGCGAATATGGACCGGCGAAGTTTTGATTTGAACTATGAAAACAACATTCTCTTCTACGCTCCGGACCTGACCCGGGCTGTGCGCGACCGGCAACAGCGCTATCTCGCTCAGTCCCAGCCCGTGACCAGCGACATGGTGGCGTCGTGGTCCCTGGGCAAGCGTCTGTGGAATAACACGCTGGCGATGCTGGGGCCCGTGCTCTGACAGCCCCCGCAAACAACACGGCCCAGGGCGTTAGACCGCGCCGACAGCCGGTTTGCGGCGGACAGCTCGCGCGAACACGGGGCGGATCGATGCCCGTCATTATCACGGGTCCATCGCGAGCGGCTAGCGGTTTACAGCGCGGGCTAAGCACGCTCCTGACTTTGATGGTCTCTGATGACCTATAACCCGGTGCGCTTATGGATCTAGCGGTTGCTCGCAAAACGCGAGGTGGTTAGCACGGGCATCCATGATGCCGCCTAACGCAAATGAATTTATGAGCTGGACCATATCCGCCTCATAAGCGAAAAGGGGCTGTCCGTCCTGGTCTATCACTAATTGTGGCGTTCGATTACGAAGCAGTTCCTGGACCTGTTGCATGGCACTGTAATCACCTGCTATCGCTGCAGTTACGATTCCTGAAGGTATTCCAGGTTCGTACACTAAATCATTAAAAGCAGATTCCAGAAAAGCGGCAAATGGGCTGTTGGTGGCATATATAGGCATCGTGTTGGATAGTTCGCCGACTAAGTCCGCAAAGTACGGAGAGGCCCGTTGGGCCTCGACAAAATTTGGACGATGGACGTCGTTTGCTTCCATATAATAGACAGCCTCATCCAGTCGCCTCGCGTAGTGCAACAGGATACCCACGGGGTCGCCGGTTCTAGCCCATTCCAGTAGCGCTTCTTCGGTCAATCCTTGTGCATAAAGAACATCGTCAATCGATGGGTAACCACGACGATCCTGCCAGGCTTTTTCCCCGGGGCTTCCATAGTCCAGCGCACCATTGAATCGCTCGTTAAAGCGCTCAACGTACGCTCTGCTATCCTCATCCAGGTCCGAAATTTCCGCGGCATAGTCACTGACTTGCACAAGCTGATCTTGCGGCCTGTCAAAGCGATCTGGTACTGAGGGACTTACATCATCAGCGCCTTGTGGATCGGTAATAATTGTGCCGCCTTTCCGGGAAGGCCCCGTGTTCTCTGGTAGACCGGTGTTATCTGGCAAAGTTGCCGTCTGATCGACTGGTGGCTGTTCGTCACTCCCGAGGTTCTGATACTGGCTCAGTAATATTCCCAGTGCAGCCAGGGCGAGAACGAGGACAGCAGCTCTGCGGTAGCTTGTTTTCATCTTTGCACCTCCGTATCCGCTTCAAGTGACCAGGCCCACAGAGGGCCTGGTCGCAGTTATTATGACTGAATTATTAATCGCAACCGTTCGCTTCATCAGTTGCTGAGCATGAAAATCGTAGTTAGTGCGACTGGCGGGCAGCACAGAGGCCTGACGGGGGTCAAGGCAATGTTGGTAGAAACTGTGGGCGCATTAACGATGGCGTGCTAAGGATGCACGAGATAAGAGTGTGCGGTTTTGACCCAACTTAGCGGTGAAACTGCGTGGCGAGGACACGCCCTAGCTATATGGGTGCCGTTATTGTGATGCTCGGTTTTGCCACAGA
>JABSSV010000213.1 GCA_013213875.1 Lysobacterales bacterium | reverse complement strand
GCGTTGCCGCCACACTGTCACTGGCCTGACGCTGATAGAGAAAACCCAACAGCGGAATCACCACCAGCATGCCCAGATTGCGCACCAGCTTGGTAACCGTCGCCGTATCCAGCGCCTGCTGACTGCTGTAAAGCTCCTGATAAACCAGACCAGCCCCCGCTACCTGGGCCGTTTCATGCACGGACGTGCCGAGGAAGAGGCCGGCCTTTAGCGCATCGCCAGCAAAGAACCAGTGCGCCAGAAACGGATAAGCCAGCATGGCGGCCACGCCGAACACGGTAATGCAGGCAATCGCATAGGCGGTTTCATCATCCCGAGCCCGGATGGTGGGCGACAGGGCCACAATGGCCGTCGCCCCGCAGATACCGGTGCCGGTGGCAATTAAGGTGCCGAGCCGCGCGGAAAGCCCCAGGCGCTTGCTGAGCCAGGTGACCAGCACCAGTGCCGCTGCTACGCAGCCAATAATCACGGGCAGCGCCTGAAGACCGATGGTACCGGCCTGACCAAGTCCCAGACGAATTCCCAGCAGCACGATGCCAAGGCGCAGCAGACGCACCAGGCTGAAGCGCACACCCGCATCGGCCCAGGCCGGCAGGCCCAGCGTGTTGCGCAGCAGCATGCCGAGCAGGATAGCCATCATGATGGGGCTGATCGGACTCTTCGGCATGTCCATGAGGTCCTTGCCCAGCCAGTCCGCCAGCGCATGACCGAGCAGGGCCAGCAGTAGGGCCAGCAAAACACCCGGAACGGGTTGCAGGAAACGGTTCTGAACCATGCGCATCGACTCGAAATTCGGCAGCGGCAAGCCTACCTGCTCTTAGCTGGAAATTAAACGACCGTGCATTGCCCGGTCATGATCTTCTTCGGGTGGCCATGGGGAACTGTGCCCTGGCCTTGCGGTCAATTGTGGCGTCACCAACTTAAACTGCTTATGCTCTCCCTCATGACCGATTCAGCATCACCACAACCGGACGCACTGAACCCGGAGACCGAGGGGCTCAAATTGCCCGCCGGCATCGAACTACTGGAGAAGGTCGGGACGGGGCGTACCTGTACCGTTTACAAGGTGCATTTCCAAGGTGAAACGCTGGCCCTGAAAGCCTACAAGTCCGCCGCTGTGGACTGGTATCGCAAGAAAATCGATAAGAACATCGCGATTTTTGAAATGATGCAAAATCGGACCCTGCGTGCGCAACCGGCACTGACCGCCTACACGGCCAAACCGATTCGGGTGATTGGTCAGGACGGCAAGGCCAGCCTGTGCTTTCTGCAGGAGTTTGTGGATGGGATCAGCATCAAAGATCTCGGCCGTCGCTACGGCAGCATTCCGGAGTATCTTATGCGCACAGCGGAGGTGATTGCGCGCACCAGTGAAGAACACTCACTCAAGGGCATCGACGACTTCATGGCCAGCGCCAAGCTGCGGCGCAGCGCCAGCACCTGGATGCCCGTCATGTTCGACTTCAAACATATTCCAGGGTCCAGTCCGGCACCACCACAGCGCAGCTTTCTGCAGCGCATCGGCCTGAGCAAGCAACCCACCGGGCCGGGCGGCTTCCTCGGCAATTGGCAGGCGCTGGCGCAGAAACTGGAACGGGACTAGACGCCAGCAAGAATAAAAAAAGGCCGGCAAATTGCCGGCCTTTTCTTTGCTCGCTAATTACGCTCCGGGCGGTGCGTTGAGCAGAAAGTGCACCCAGATACTGGCGAAGTAGCCGAGCATCACAGCCCAGGCAAACTTGAGGTGCGAGAAGAAGGTGTAGATGCCACGCGCCTGCCCCATAACGGCCACACCGGCCGCTGAACCGATTGACAGCATGGAACCGCCCACGCCCGCAGTCAGGGTCACCAGCAGCCACTGGAAAAGATCCATTTCAGGTTTCATTTCCAGCACCGCAAACATGACCGGAATGTTGTCCACGATGGCAGAGGCAAAGCCGACAATGATGTTGGCAACGGTGGGGCCCAGGTCCGTGTAGGTGATTTGGGAACCCACAGCCAGGTAACCAAAGGTACCCAGACCGCCCACGCAGAGAATAACGCCGTAGAAGAACATCAACGTGTCCCACTCAGCACGCTGCAGGTTAGCGTAGATGTTATACACACCCGGCGCCGGGCCATGACCATGGCCCATGGCCTGCTCCCCCATATCATCACCCAGATCAGCTCCGCTCTGCTGCAGTTTCATGTCGCGGCGCTGCAAGTAATAGCCGAACAATTTCAGGAAACCAAGACCGGTCATCATGCCCAGCACCGGCGGCAGGTGCAGCAGGTTGTGCGCAGAAACCGCCATGCTGATGGTGAGAATGAACAGACCAACCACGAACCAGGCACCGTATTTCAGCTCCGCGGAATCCTTGACCGGCGGCGGCATTTCATTGCTCACCCAGAGAGAAATAATGCCGGCCGTCACCACCCAGTTCACCACCGATGGGACGAACAGAGCGAAGAACTGCTGGAACTCAACCATTTCTGCCTGCCAAACCATCAGCGTCGTGATATCGCCGAAGGGGCTGAAGGCGCCGCCGGCGTTGGCCGCGACCACGATATTCAAACAGGCGATGGCGACAAACTTATGGTTCTGCTGACCGACCGCCATGACCACGGTAGCCATGAGCAGCGCCGTAGTCAGGTTATCAGCAATCGGTGACAGGAAGAACGCAATGACGCCGGTGATCCAGAAGATCTGTCGCAGCGTAAAGCCACGGGTTACCAGCCAGACGCGCAGCACATCAAAAACGCCGCGCTCCTCCATGGTATTGATAAAGGTCATGGCCGCCAGCAGGAACAGGAACAACTCCACGAACTCAAGCAGGTTGTGCTCCAGAATCGTTTCCGGCGTGCTGATATCGCCCATGCCAGCGTAGGTAATGGCTACCAGGGCCCAGATCAGACCGGCCGCCACAATCACTGGCTTGGATTTCTGCAGATGCAGCTTCTCCTCCATGATCACGAGCGAGTAGGCGAGCACGAATATAACCAGTGCCGTGATGCCCAGCGGGCTATTGATTAGATTCATGTCACCACCGGCTGCGAAGGCCAGTCCCGGCGCCAGCATCAGCACCAGGGCCGCGAAGAGCCGTGGCAGGGACATTGAGGAGGAAAGCTTCATAGTTATCTCATCCCATCATTCAAAAAACAAAAACCGCTGACCACACTGGCCAGCGGCGCCGCATTATAGCGGATTTGTTGCACCCCGTGCGGCGCAAGCAGTCGATAACAACCGTGGCACCGTAACGGTGCGCTCGTGCAAGCGATAGCGTTTAGAAGGCGTTTACGCCCGTCAGTTCTTTACCTACCACCAACTGGTGCACGGACTCCGTGCCTTCATAGGTGATGACACTCTCAAGGTTCAGCGCATGACGAATGGCGCCATATTCCACGCTGATTCCAGCACCACCCAGCAGGTCACGGCAATCGCGGGCAATATCAATAGCCATGCGAATGTTGTTCCACTTGGCTACCGAGACCTGCGTCGGATGCAGTCGCCCCGCGTCCTTCAGCCGCCCCAGCTGCAAGCTGAGCATCTGTGCCGCGGTAATGCGGCGCCCCATATCCGCCAGCCGCAGCTGCACCGCCTGGTTGTGGTTGAGTGGCCGCCCGAACATTTCGCGCGTTTCCGTATAGTCCAGCACTTCAGCAAGACAGGCCTGAGCGGCACCAATTCCACCCCAGGTGATGCCGTAGCGGGCCTGGGTCAGACAGCTCAACGGGCCTTTCAAACCCTTGATGTCCGGCAGCATATTGGCCGCGGGAATGCGCACATTGTCGAAAAACAGGGACGAGGTAATTGATGCGCGCAGAGAGAACTTGTGCTCAATCTCCGGCGCTTCAAAACCGGGCGTTCCCTTTTCCACCAGGAAGCCACGCACACCGTCTTCAGTCATAGCCCAAACCACGGCCACATCCGCGATGGTGCCGTTCGTGATCCACATTTTGGCGCCGTTGATAACCCAGTCATCTCCGTCGCGACGGGCGGTGGTCTTCATGTTGGCGGGGTCAGAGCCACCGTGGGGCTCCGTGAGACCAAAGCAACCGATCGCTTCCCCGCTGGCCATGGCCGGCAGCCAGCGTTCCTTCTGCTCCTCAGAGCCGTAGCTGTAGATCGGATACATGACCAGGCTGGACTGCACGGAAACGAAGCTGCGCAGACCGCTGTCGCCGCGCTCCAGTTCCTGGCAGATCAAACCATAGGCCACGCCGTTCAGGCCTGCGCATCCGTAACCTTCCAGGGAACTGCCCAGCAGCCCCATGGCAGCGATCTGCGGCACCAGCTCAGCCGGGAAACGTCCATGCTCGAAGCACTCGCCGATAATCGGCAAAACTTCGTCATCGACAAATCGGGCCACCGTGTCCTGTACCATCACCTCTTCTTCCGAGAGCATGGAGCGGACGTCATAAAGATCGAGAGGATTGAGTTTTTGCATGTTGGGGCTTCCACTCCCTGAGCAGGGAGACTGGTGGTGAAAACCTCCTTATTGTACAGGCTATAATGCGGCTTTTGTGGCTTTAGCGACGGCCTGTTCGCAAACATCATGAATCCAGCGTTTTTCCCACGTATTCTCCTGCTGCTCACGCTCGCGCTGCTGTCAGCCTGTGCCACTGTGGTGGACAATGCCACCAGCCAACTTACGGATCAGTTGGGAACCGCCATCCTCAACCAAAACGACCCGGAGACGGTCCGCGACGGCGCGCCAGCATTCCTGCTGGTGCTCGACAGCCTGGCTGCGGGCGATTCGAAAAACCCCGAACTACTGGCCACAACGGCCGAGCTCTATGCCGCCTATGGCACGCTGTTTGTAACGGAACCGGAGCGGGCTGCGCGCCTGACAGAGCGCGCCTTTGACTACGGCCAGCAGGCACTCTGCGCCAGCAATGGGGCCACCTGTGGTGCGCAGGACCTGCGCTATCAAGAGTTTCTGGACACGCTGGACCAGCTCACGAAGGCGGATGCGCCCGCCCTCTACAGCTATAGTCTTGCCTGGCTGGCCCAGATCCAAAGCAATGCGGGTGATATGTCAGCCCTGAGCAAGCTGCCCCGCGCCAAGGCTGCCCTGGAGCGGGTGGCCACGCTCGATCCAGACTTCCGCAGCGCGGATGTGGCACGCTATCTCGGCGTGGTTGCCACCATTCGTCCGCCGGCCCTTGGCGGCGACTTTCCGGCCGGCAAAGCCTATTTCGAGCGCGCGCTGGAACTTTCTGGCGGCAAGGATTTGTCGGTTCCCGTGGACTACGCACGGTACTATGCACGCACACTGTACGATCGCGAGTTACACGACCAGCTGCTGGAAGCGGCGCTGGCCGCGGATCCGGTGGCGCCGGGTTTGACTCTGATGAACACCCTGGCCCAGCGCAATGCGCGGGAACTGCTCGACGGCGCTGACGACCATTTCTGACGAGGGGAACTATGAGCTTTTTTAGATCGCTGCTGGCCGCGACCCTGCTGGCCACCCTAGGGCTTACCCCAGCTACCGAAGCCACTGCCCAGGTGACGCTGAAGATTGCCACCATTGTCCCGGACGGGACCGACTGGATGGCGACCCTGCGCGCTACCACCGATGAGATCGAGCGCCGCACGGAGGGCCGGGTCAATTTCAAGATTTACGGCGGCGGCGTGCAGGGTAATGATGCCCAGGTACGACGCAAGATGCGGGTCGGGCAATTACACGGCGGCGTTTTCACCTCCGGCGGCCTGCGCGCCTTTTTGCCGGAGGCAGAGATCTACGCGCTGCCCATGCTGTTTCGTGACTACGACGAGGTCAGCTACGTGCGTGAGCGCGTGGATCAGTTGCTCTATGAACGACTTGATGAGGCGGGCTACGTGACCTTTGGCTTTGCCGGCGGCGGCTTTGCCTATCTGATTTCCGCCACCCCCCTGGACACCCGCGAATCCATGCAGGGCGTCAAGGTGTGGATTCCCGAAGGCGACAAGGTCGCCGTCGCGGCCACGGAAACCCTGGGCGTTTCCGGTGTCCCTCTGCCGCTGACGGACGTGCTCACCGGCTTGCAGACGGAGCTCATCGACACAGTCATGGGGCCGCCGGTGGGTGTCATCGTCATGCAATGGCACACGGTTATGAACTACCTGACCGATGTGCCGCTGGCCTATGTGTATGCCGGACTGCTCATTGATAAACGCCACTGGAACAAGATTGCGGCCGCGGACCAGGCGCTGATCCGTGAACTGATGACTGATATCTATCGTGGCTTCGATGCGCAGGGCATAGCGGACGATCAGGCCTCGCTTGAGGCGCTGGCGGAGGAAGGCATCGAAACGGTGCGTGTCAGTGATACGGAACGGGCCGCCTGGGCACAGCAGTTTGCAGCGGCCCGGAGCGCCAGCGCCAACGCCGGCGTAGTAAACGCAGAGCTGCTGGAAACCATCAACTGTCACTTGCGAGCCTATCGTCAGCAAACTTCAGAGCGCTGCTCCGACTGATCCATGAGCGCTGTTTTGCAAGGCCTGGAGCGGCTGGGACGCTGGTTTGAAGACCTGCTGCTGAGCGGTCTGCTGCTAGCCATGATGGGGCTGGCCTGCTGGCAAATCCTCGGCCGTAACGGTATTGGGCAGGCGCTGACCAGCGGTGATGAGCTACTGCGCATGATGGTGTTGTGGTTGACCCTTGCCGCTGCCATGGCTGCAAGCCGGGCAGACAAGCACATTGCTATCCCCCTACTGGATCGCTTTCTCCATGGCTGGCAGCGCCGACTCGCGCGCCTGATCAGCCAACTATTTACCGCTGGCGTGTGCGCCATACTGGCCTGGTACAGCTGGCAGTTTGTCATGACTTCCCGCGAGTTCGAAGACACCCTGCTGAACGGCACGCCAGCCTGGTGGCTGCAGCTGCCCATGCCTGTGGGCTTTGCGATCATGAGCTACCGCCACGCGCTGCGCGGCATGGCACTGCTTTGGCGTAAGAGCTCCATGGCGCCGGAAGCAACGTCATGAGCTGGTTGACGCCGGTGCTGGTGCTGCTGGCCATACTGGGCGCGCCCCTGTTTGCCCTTATTGCAGCCAGCGCCCTGTGGAGTTTTTATCAGGCCGATATCGACCTGCAGGTGGTGGCCATCGAATTCTGGGGCATCGCCGAGATGCCAATCCTGCTGGCCATTCCCCTGTTTACCTTTGCCGGCTACCTGCTCAGCGAGAGCCAGGCACCGCAGCGACTGGTACGGCTGACCACCGCCCTGATTGGCTGGATGCCCGCCGGCCTGGCCATCGTCGCCCTGGCCGCCTGCGCTTTCTTCACCGCCTTTACCGGTGCTTCGGGCGTTACCATCGTCGCCCTCGGTGCAATCCTGTTTCCGGCCATGCAACAGGCGGGCTACGGAGACCGCTTTAATCTGGGGCTGGTCACATCCGCCGGCAGCCTGGGGCTACTCTTCGCGCCCTCACTGCCGCTGATTCTATATGGCGTGGTCGCTGAAGTACCCATCGACCAACTGTTCCTGGCGGGGCTGCTACCGGGCTTTCTCATGCTGCTGGTACTAAGCGCCTACAGCGTATGGCAAAACCGCGCAATCCGCACCCCGCTGGCTGACTTTTCCTGGCGCGAAGTTTGGGCCGCAAGCCGCGCTGCCTGTTGGGAAATACCGCTACCGATCGTGGTCCTGGGCGGCATCTATTCCGGCACCTTTGCCATTTCGGAAGCTGCGGCCGTGACGGCGGCCTATGTGCTGCTGGTCGACGTACTGATTCTGCGTGAGGTAAAGCTGCGCGAACTGCCGCGAATCATGCGTGAGTCCATGATTCTGGTGGGCGGCATCATGATTATTCTCGGCGTATCGCGGGCCTCTACCAATTACATGATTGACGCGGGTGTGCCCCAGCAACTGCTGGCCTGGGTATCAGGCATGGTGGACAGCCCCCTGGCGTTCCTGCTGATGTTGCTGCTGTTCCTGCTGGTCCTGGGCGCGATTCTGGACATTTTCTCAGCCATCGTGCTGGTGGTACCCTTGATCTTGCCCGTTGCACAGCAGTTTGGTGTGCATCCGGCCCATCTGGGCATCGTGTTTCTGGCCACCATGCAACTGGGGTACCTCACGCCACCCGTTGGGCTCAATCTGTTTATCGCCGCCTATCGCTTTGAGCGCCCCATCGGTGAGATTTACCTTGCCACGCTACCCTTCTTCGTCGCGCTACTGCTGTCCGTGGCTCTGATCACCTTCTGGCCCTGGCTTTCCCTGGCCCTGCTGTGAGGATTCATCGGCCGGCAACTCAGCGGCGCCAAGCGCAGACCAGCGCTCGTAGTTCGCTTCGAGCAGGCGGAAATCTTCCTCATCATCCACATCGAGACTCAGCCCGCCGTAAGGCGTCACAACAATGCGGACCGGCCCGCCCAGCACCGTACTGACACCCCGCTCGACCTTGGTCAAGGTATTGCCGGCACGCAGGCGCCGATACCAGCGGCCCTTGCCGTGTCGCAACATAGCGGTCAATTGCAAACGACAGGTCATCCAGGCTGCAAACCAGCCGCCGGGCTGGCGGAACAGGGAAAACACCAGCTTCGCCACGTTATGCCAGTCTTTGGCCTTGCGATAGGAGAAGCTGGTTTGCAAGAACTCGGAGTGCTGCAGATTCCGTGGCCGCGAGACATAGATATTGGAAAGGCGAAACAAGCCCTCTTGCATCTGCACCAAAGGTCGCACTATGCCCTGCTCGGTTTCCGCGCCGTAGAAGGGCTTCAAGCCCGGCTCATCGGCAATCCCTACCAGCATGGCGTTATTGGCACCGCTGGCAGCATCCACCTGAGCCGCACGCTCTACAAAGTCATCGATGGCGGCGGGCGAGGCCAGCGGCAGATCACAGGAAACCAGCAGCACCGGCCGCGCTGCTGAATCTGATTCAGCCTGCTGCTCGCGGCGCGCCTCTACCGCGCGAATAGCCGCCCAGCCATTACTCAGCAGCTTGCCCTCCTGGGGTACGCAATGCACCTCGGGACAATCGGACAGCACCGATGCCAGTTCATCAGCCGGACCGACCACAAAAATTTCGCTGATATGGCGCGCCGCACGCAGCGCATCCACCACGTGCCGAACCAGGGGACGGCCATCTATCTCCAGAAATGCCTTATTGCGTCCGTTAACCAGACGGCGCGGATTTTGATGGGTGCCGGACAGCACAACCGCCTCAATCGCGCCGCCAAAGCCAGCCGGCTCACGCTCCGCAAGATGCCTTGTCACAACAGATTCACTCACCATTCAACCGCCATATTTTGCCCGGGACACCGCTAACAGCCTCCCCGTCATAACCACGGCTGATGGCGTGCTGTATCGATCTGGTCTCGCCAGTGCGGGTCCGGTCTAATTATGCACGCATTGTCTAACAGGGACGCCAGCGATACCACCATCCCATGACGGGTCCTGGTGCCGAGCCACCCATGCGAAGCAAAGAAATTCGTTTCATCGCAAAATTTTGCCCTTATCCACAGGCCCGTAAACCATGTTTCATGGGCTTGTATTTTCCACATAAAGTGATCGTTCAGAATCTGTGGATAACCTGACAGATTGATCTTTGACAGCCCCCTCGCGGAGGAGTAACTTCAGTCCCCCGTTACAGGAATCCCACCAGCTGAAAAGCTGGGTTGGAGCAGAGACTGGGAAGGTTGAGAAACCCGACCACGGCTCGCACCAAAGAGGCACCGGGCCGACCCGCCCGACGCCGCTGAGGAGAAACGAAACGGCCAATGCCCGGGTGGTACCGGGTAGGTCACCCGGACCGGGTTCTGCAACAAATCGGTCGTACCATGGAGGTGACTCGAGGGAGATTCGCGATCTTCTGAGATAGACGCTCAGGCGTCGATAAACAACGGCGGCGGAAAGGGCCGCGACCAGCAACCGCAGGCAGAACAGAAGCGGGGCAGGTCAGAATTGGAAAGGCCTAGGGCGGGTCTGCAGCCTGCCAGAGACGGAGTTCCAATCTTTCATGGGCCGGGAAAACTTGTTTTCCCGGCCTTTTTAATGGACGCATTTTTCTCCCCGGGGAGGATTCAGCGGCAACAGACCGACGCGCTGTGACCAATTTTACCTGCCGTCACGTCCAACAAGACCTACAATGGCGTCTCGCACACTAGAAGAACACCCATTCATGCAAGCGACCGAGAGCTCAGCAGAGGCTCTGATTAAAGTACGCGGCCTGACTTTTCGACGCGGCCAGCGACGGGTTTTGAACCACGTGGACATGGATATTCCGCGCGGCAGCGTCGTGGCTATCATGGGTCCCAGCGGCGTGGGCAAGACCACCATACTCAAGCTCATCGCAGGCCAACTGCAGCCGGACGCCGGCTCCGTCACCATCAACGGTAAAGCCGTTACCGAGCTGAATCGCCGCGAACTCTTCGCCCTGCGGGAAGACATGGGGTTCCTGCTTCAGAATGGCGCGCTGTTTACCGACCTGACCGTGTTTGAGAATGTCGCCACGCCCTTACGCGAGCACCGGCGCCTGAGCGAGGCGGCTATTGCCGCACGCGTTGAAGAGAAGCTGCACGCAGTTGGGCTCAGCGGCACGGGGGACCTCATGCCCGACGCTCTCTCAGGCGGTATGGCGCGACGCGTTGCCCTGGCCCGGGCCGTGGTGCTCAACCCGTCCATCGTCATGTTTGACGAACCCATGGCCGGACTGGACCCCATTGCGGTCAGCACTATCAATCAGTTGATCCGTCAAACCAACGACGACCTGGGCCTGACCAGTATCGTGGTCACTCACGATGTCGAACAAATGAGCCGACTGGTCGATTATTGCTACATCATCGCTGACGGACGCATTGCCGGTCAGGGCCATCCCGATGAACTGCGTGACAGCGATAATCCGGCAGTCAAACAGTTCATGAACGGTCACGTGGATGGTCCGATCCCCTTTCATTACGACCAGGCCAGCGGCGCGGCCTCATGAGAAAAGCCATGCTAAGCCCCATCACGGAAGCCGGCCGCAGTGCCCTGTTTCTGCTGCGCATGCTGGCGGGCCTGCGGCCCGGCCCGGCCCTGCTCCGCAACGTGTTGCAGCAAACCTTTCTCATTGGCGCCCGCTCACTGGTGATTATCATGGTGTGCGGGTTCTTTGTGGGCATGGTGCTGGCGCTGCAGTCCATCAATGCGCTGCAACAGTTTGGCGCCTCTGATCAGGTCAGTCTGCTGGTGGGCAAGTCGCTCTTCCGGGAACTGGGGCCGGTACTGACCGCGCTGCTCTTCGCCGGTCGCGCCGGCACCTCCATTGCTGCTGAAATCGGCCTCATGAAGGCGACCAGCCAGATCGACGCCATGGAGCTCATGGCTATCGATCCGGTCCAGCGTATTGCGCTGCCGCGCTTCCTGGCCGGACTGCTGTCCGTGCCGCTGCTGACCGCCATGTTTAATGCGCTGGCCATTCTCGGCGCCGTGGTATTTTCCATTGGGGTCATGGGGCTGGACGCCGGCGTGTTCTGGTCCAAGCTGCAAAGCGGCGTTTACTTTCAGCAGGACTTTATGAGCGGCGTCTGGAAGAGCCTGGTTTTCGGTGGCATCGTTAGTCTCGTTGCCGTTTGGTATGGCTTCTCCAGCAAGCCGACCGGCGCCGGAGTAGGCACCGCGACCACCAATACCGTCGTGGTCAGCTCCGTCTTGGTGCTGATCTTTGACTTCATCCTTACATCATTTATGACTTAAGAGCATCGCGTCATCATGAAAGCGAACTATAAGGTAGAACTGGCCTCTGGAATTTTCCTGTTGCTCGGCGTAGCTGCCCTGCTGTGGCTATCCACCAAGGCCACGGATTTTGGCAATGAGCTGGGGGACCAGAGCTACTCGGTTACCGCCCGTTTCACCAATGTGGCCGAACTGAAACCACGGGCGCCGGTGAAAATTGGCGGCGTGGCCGTCGGCATGGTCGATAGCATCATGCTGGACCCCCTGTCCTTTGAGGCAGTGGTGACACTGACGCTGGACCAGCGGTACAACGAAATCCCACTGGACACGAGCGCGTCCATCCTCACCAGTGGCGTGCTGGGAGATCGCTATGTAGGCCTGGAACCGGGGGGCTCTTTTGAGGTCCTTGAGGAAGGTGATGAGTTAATGTTGACCCAATCCGCTGTCGTACTGGAACAACTGATCAGCAAATATCTGTTCAACGCCGGCGAAACTGAGGGAGAAGAACCATGAAACGCTTTTTGCTCCTGCTGCTGGCCAGCGCCCTGTGCTCTTCCGCAGCGGTTGCCGACGACCAAAGCCCGGAGGATTTGATCCGCTCCGTTGCCGGTAATTTGCTGCAAAAAATCGGCGCCAACGAGGCCCAGTATCGCGCCAACCCGGAACTGCTGCAGGATCTGGTACGTACGGATCTGCTGCCTACCATGGATGTGCGCTATTCCGCGCGCCTCATTCTCGGTCGCGCCGGCCGCGGCATCAGTGATGAGCAACTCACCGCATTCGCCAACACCATGAGTGAGGTGCTGATCAGCCGCTACGCTGATGGCATGCTGGAATATCGCAATCGCGATCAGCTGCAGGTACTCCCCCTGCGCGGCGAGCTGAACGAAAAGGCACAGCGCGTGCGCACCCGGGTGCGCACGGAAAACGGCACGCAGATACCCGTGGATTATGTGTTTCGTAAAACCGACGAGGGCTGGAAAGCATTCGATGTCGTGGTGGAGGGCATCTCCTATATCACCACCTACCGCAACCAGATCATGCCCCAGGTACAGGAAGCGGGCATCGACGCAGTCACCGAGCGCCTGGCGCGTGGTGAACTGAAGCTTAGTGAGTAGTCAGCCCGTGAAACCAATAACAAGCAAAGTAAGACCCTGGCGCCGGCTGCTGATCTGCGCCCTCACGGTGGCATTCCTGAGTGCCTGTGCCGGCACCCAGAGTCGCAACACGGATCCGATCAATGATCCCTGGGAAGGTTACAACCGCAAAATTCACGC
>JABSSV010000212.1 GCA_013213875.1 Lysobacterales bacterium | reverse complement strand
CCATCTTCCTTGCGATATTGCTCCCCCAGCTCCTGCACGCTGGCACGTGCCGCCTGCAGACGGCTTTCCGCATCAAGTTGCTTGGCCAGTTGCTGATCCATCTCTTCCTTGAACTCAGCCGCCGGATCCGTCGCCTTCGCCACCGTTTCCTGCAAGCTCATAAAACGCTGCTGCAGCTGACTGGCCTGCGTGTCCATACGTTCCAGCGACTGCCGCAGGGAATCCAGCGTGGCACGACTGGAACTGGTGGCCAGGGCCAGTTCGTGACGCTTGCTGCGGGCCGTACCCGCTGCGGCCCGCGTGCTGTCACGCCGTGCCAACAGGTCCGTACGCTGGCTGTCCAGTTCACCACGCCGCGCCTCGGCCTCGGCCATACGGTCCATCACACCGCTGAGGGTCGCACGGGACTCCTTGGAAGCGGTGCGGTCCTGCTCCTGCTGACGGTTAAGATCGCTCGACTCTTGGGCAATCTGCTGGGCCCGGCGATCCAGATCGCCGATGCGTTGGCGGGCGCCGTTAAGTTGGCTCTCAATCTGCGCATGGGCGCGATGCGCCTCATTGGCCCGCGCCTGGCGCTCGGCGATGCTGCTCTCATGCTGCGGCCGCAGGTCGCGCAATTTGTTGTTCGCTGCTTCCAGCTTGCGCAGGCGCGCATCGTCCTGCTTGAGCTGTTCACGCAGCTGGCTGATTTCCTGCTCGCGCGCCAGCATACCCGCCTGACCTGCATCTCCGCGGGCGACGCGGGACCAGCCCGGCCCCACCCACTCGCCGGCGCGGGTTACGGCGGATTCCTCTTCCCCGGGCAGTGCCAGGTACTCCAGGGCCTCTTGCAGCGATTCCACCACGCGCACGTGATTCAGGCGCGCCGTCATCGCGTCCGGCGCCTGAACTTTTTCAGCCAAGGTGCCGCTGCGCGCGCGCACCGCTCCTTCACCTTCATGGACCAGGCGCAGTTGCGACTCACGCAAGGCATCCATGGCGCCGGTATGTTCGGACATGCGATCAATCACGCGCGCTTCCAGCCAGTGGCCGAGCACGGCTTCTGCCGCCGCCTCCCAGCCAGCTTCCACCCGCAGGCGGTTGACCAGCAGCGGATGCTCCTGCAGCCCCTGCTGACTTAGCCATTCTTGCTCCCTGCTAGAGCCCTGGCTGGCTTTCTGCAGTGCCTGCAGGGCCTCCAGGCGCCCCTCTCTAGACAGCAGTTCCCGCCGCAGCGCATGCTCCTCTTCCACGCCCTCCCGGAGACGCTCGCTGTTATCCCGCTGCGCATCCCGGGCCTGCTCCAGCGCGCGCTGCTGTTCCTGCTCCAACTGCGCCGCCTGCTGACCTTCCCGTTCCAGTCGCGTCACCGTGTCGACCAGTTCCTGCGTGTTGACGTCCGTGGACTCGCCGGCCAGACCTTCCAGCCTGCGACTGGCAGCCGCCATGCGCTGATCCATGATTTCCAGACCGGCCCGGAGCTGGTCAGCTTCCCGGTTAAGCGCGTTAAAGGAACCGTGATGTTCATTCAGCTGCTCTTGCCAGCGGTTCACGTCACCCTCTGCTTCCGCCTGCGCCGCATCGGCTTTTTCTTCCGCATCCCGCGCCTGCGCCAGTGCCGGCTCCTGCTCGGCCAGTCGCGTGGTGAGTTCGCTGACCTGGGCCTGGTCCAGCAGCATGTGTTGCTCGAGATCTTTCAGACTGCCCGAGGTCTCATCCAATTCTTTCTGCTGCCGTTCCTGCAGTTCCCGTTTGTGCAGGATGCGCTGCTCCAGACGCGCAATGGCGCTGCCCAACTCATAGACCTCACCCTGTACCAGGTTGCGCTTTTCGTTGGCTTCTTCCGTGGCCTGCTGCAGCTTTTCCAGCGCCGCTTCCGCCTGGCGCTGTAAGGCATTCTGTTCTTCCAGCGCTGTTTCCCGCTGATCAAGATCCGCCTTGCCCTCGGCAGCACGCTGCATATCATGACGCCAGCGCAGCGCCAGCAGGCGCGACTGCAGTTCCCGCTGCTGTGCTTTCAGTTCCTTATAGCGCTCAGCTGCCCGCGCCTGGCGCTTAAGCCGGTCAAGCTGCTTGTCCACTTCCTCGCGCAGGTCTGACAAGCGATCGAGATTGTCCCGCGTATGGCGGATGCGGTTTTCGGTCTCCTTGCGACGTTCCTTGTAGCGGGAAATGCCTGCCGCTTCCTCCAGGTAACCACGGATCTGTTCCGGGCGCGCCTCCACCACCTGAGAGATCATGCCCTGCTGAATAATGGAGTAACCCTGACTGCCCACGCCCGTACCCAAAAACAGGTCACGGATATCTTTGCGTCGACAGCGCGTGCCGTTGAGAAAATAGTTGGAAGTCCCGTCACGGGACACCTGGCGTTTTACGGAAATCTCGCTGTATTCGGCATACTCACCACCGATCTTCCGGTCGCTGTTGTCGAACACCAACTCCACGGTCGCCGTACCCACCGGCTTGCGCGAAGACGATCCGGCAAAAATCACATCTGACATCAATTCGCCGCGCAGCACCCGCGCGGATCCCTCACCCATGACCCAGCGCACCGCATCGATGATGTTGGATTTACCACAGCCGTTGGGACCGACAATGCCGGTCAGGTTGGTGGGCGCCTGGAAGGTGGTGGGATCGACGAACGATTTGAAGCCGGCAAGCTTGATTTCAGTCAGGCGCATTGATGTTTTCTTTGGGCACGCGCAGGCAGATCTGCGCCGTGGTTATTGTTGTCCAGGCCGGCAACGCCCCCCGAAGGCAAGGCACGCCGCGTTGCCCGCCCGAGTATAGCACCCGACCGGACCGCGAGTAGCCCCGGAAACGAGGGGAAAATCCTACCGAGGCTCAGAATTCGGATGAGGCGATGGCTTCGATGGACAAGGCGTGAATATCGGTCTCCATAAGGCTCCCCATGGCCTCATAAACCAGCCGGTGGCGCCGGATCAGACTCAGCCCCTCAAAGGCCTCGGAAATAATCGATACGCGAAAGTGCCCGCGCCCGTCCCGGGCGCCAGCGTGACCTGCATGAAGATGGGATTCATCCTCCACCTGCAATGATTCGGGCTGAAAAACATCCCGTAAGCGTCGCTCGATTTCACCCGGACGTTCCGCTGGCTGCATCAGGGCAGCACCGGCTTGTAGGGATACACGTCCACCTGCTCATAGACGCCGGCCGCCACGTAAGGATCGGCCTCCGCCCAGGCCCTGGCCTCTTCCAGGCTGTCAAAAGACAGCACCACCATGGAACCGGAAAACCCGGCCGGCCCCGGATCCTCACTGTCAATAGCGGGACAGGGACCCGCGACCAGCAAACGCCCCTGTGCCTGCAGCTCCTGCAGTCGCGCCAGATGATCGGGACGCGCAGCCAGACGCTTTTCCAGCGATCCTGGCTTGTCCTTGGCATGAATGAAATACCACATGTTGTCACTCCAAAACGGTTCAGACAGATTACCCCTCGGCCAGGGCAAGCGCCGATCATACACCGGCTCGACGAGGCACATACAGCTATGGCCGAAGCGCCTCCCGGCGCGTAAACTGCGGTACCCATGAGCGAGCGTCTCTCTGTCAATGTGCATGGGCCCAAGCCGCGCGAAATCGACCGCATAGTCGGCGTGCTCGTGCGCGGCGGCCTTATTGCCTATCCCACCGATTCAGGCTATGCCCTGGGCTGGCGTACGGATAACCGGCAGGCCCGCGAGCGGGTCATTCGTCTGCGCCAGCTCAACCGGCATCATCACTTTACCTACTGCTGCCGCAGCCTCTCGGACGTGGGTCAGCTGACGCGTGTCAACAACAGCTGGCATCGCATGATCCGCCAGCTGACGCCCGGCCCCTTCACCTTCATCCTGCCGGCGACCAGCCAGGTACCGCGCAGCGTAAAGCACCGCCAGCAGACGGTGGGCGTGCGTATTCCCGATAATGCGGTGGTGCAGGCGCTGCTGGAATCGCTGGATGAGCCGCTGCTGAGCTCTTCCCTGCTGCTACCCGATGAGGATATCTACGATTCAGAAGATCTTTATGACGCGGTGCATCAGGATATCGATCTGTTTGTCGATGCGGGCTACTGCGCACTGGAACCCACCACGCTGCTGGACCTGACCGGCGAGCACCCGGTCGTGCTGCGCCAGGGCGCGGGCGTGGTAGACTTTTGACGTCGATTTCGGACCCGCAGCATTGAACGCAGAAGCCCCCGGCACAGAACGCGCCGACACAAGCAGCAACCCGCCCGGCGCCCATCAGGGAGAAATGCCGTTTGCCCTGGTGCAGGGCCAGCCGGTGACCAAGCTGCCGGAAGATCTCTACATTCCACCGGAGGCCCTGGAAGTCATTTTGGAGGCTTTTGAGGGTCCGCTGGATCTGCTTCTGTACCTTATTCGGCGCCAGAATCTCGATATTCTCGATATACCCATCGCAGAAATTTCCCGCCAGTACGTGAGCTACGTTGAACTGCTGCAGGACGTTAAGTTTGAGCTGGCGGCCGAGTATCTGGTCATGGCCGCTATCCTCGCTGAGATCAAATCCCGCATGCTGCTGCCGCGCCCTGCCGCCGAAGAAGGCGAAGAAGAAGACCCGCGCGCGGAACTGGTTCGTCGCCTGCAGGAGTACGAACGCTTCAAGCAGGCCGCGGAAGACCTGGAGGAACTGCCCCGTCAGGAGCGTGATTACTCGTTAGCTGTGGCCTTTCTGGAAGAAAAAGAGGTGGTCAAAGTACCGCCGGAGGTGGCGCTGGAAGACATTCTGGCCGCCCTGCGCGATGTCATGAGCCGGGCCGACATGTTTACCCACCACCATATTCAGCAGGAGCCGCTGT
>JABSSV010000211.1 GCA_013213875.1 Lysobacterales bacterium | reverse complement strand
CAGACTGCCCAGGGCATCCTTGTGGGTCCGCAGTGCTTCCGTGCACAGGCGCACGGCTTCGCCGCGCTGTGGCGCGGGGACGCTGGCCCATTCCTTTTTCATGGCCACCGCCGTTTCCATGACCTTTTCGTAATCAGCTTCTGAGGCTGCCCAGATGGTGCCGATGGGCTCGCCAGTGGTGGGGTTGATGCTGGCAAAAGAGCGCGTTTTCTGTTGTTCTGACCATTCGTTGAGTCCGAAACAGGCGCCGGGGTTTTCGGCTTTGATGCCGAGGGATTTCAGGAAGTCCATGCTGTTCGTCCGGTTAGCGTAAAAAACGCATCATTATCGCACTCTGTCGCGCTTTCTGCATGGCCCGGCTGGCAGGTAAAGAAACTTCTCTGAATGTGGAACTTGTGTCCGCAACACCGGTCAGAGCAGGCAAGACAGAGGCCGTTGCAGGCACCCGATACGGGGTACATGCTTTCAGGTCATCTTGCGATAACAAGATTCAGGCAGGGAGTCAGACAACGCATGCTATGCTCAAACCAAATGGTGGCAAGGCTGTGAGCGCCGTGGCCCGTCAAGGTCTGGACGCCGCTGAGTGCAGGGGAGGCATGAACAGCAAAGCAGGTACGGACGACAGCAAACTGGCAGTGGGCGAGGAGCGTCAAAGTGAGGCGCAGGTCGATCGCTTGCGGGTGGAGCGGGTACAGAAAGGTGACAAGAGCGCTTTCGATCTGTTGATTGGCAAATATCAGCATCGGATTGTCAGCCTGGTGACGCGCTATGTATCAGATCCGGCAGAAGCGCAGGATGTGGCTCAGGAAGCCTTTATCAAAGCCTATCGGGCGTTGGATAAGTTTCGCGGCGATAGTGCGTTTTATACCTGGCTATACCGTATTGCCATCAACACGGCCAAGAACTGGTTGGTGGCGCGCAAGAGACGGCCGCCGGCCAGTGATATTGATGCCGTTGACGCGGAGCAATACGACATGGACAGTCGCCTGAAAGAGCGCGATACGCCGGAAAACGAACTGCTCCGTGAGGAAATTGAAAAAACCGTTTACGCAGCCATTGCTGCGCTGCCGGATGATCTACGTACCGCCATCATGCTGCGCGAGATTGACGGTATGAGCTATGAGGACATTGCCACCACCATGGATTGTCCTATTGGAACGGTCCGCTCGCGTATTTTTCGAGCACGCGAGACCGTGGATGAACAACTAAAACCCCTGCTGGATGGCTTGTGATGCAGATCGCGTTACAGCAGGATGATTGGGCACAGGAACAAGCTAATGACTAAGGAAACACGCGAACATCTTTCCAGCTTTATGGACGGAGAGTTGGCCCCTGATGCCGCCCGTTTCGTGGCGCGGCGTCTCGGCGGCGATGAAGCTTTGGGCGATACCTGGCAGCGCTATCATTTGATTCGTGACTGCCTGCGGCAGCCGGGTGAAGGCGGGGCCATGATGCGTTTGCGAATCGATGCCGCGCGCCTCGAAAACGCGCCCCAGGCTGCACCGCAGCGCCGCTGGCTACGCCCCTTTGGCGGTATGGCGGTCGCCGCCTCGGTAGCGCTGGCGGCGGTACTGGTGACGCTGCAATTGGGTCAGGTTCAGCAGGCCGAGGCCCCACAGCCCTTTACCAGCCCTAATCCGTTGCAAATAGCGCCAGCGTCTCAGGCGGCCAGTTTTAGCGCCGATATGAGTAGCGAACAGCAGCGTCTCAATCGCTACCTCATGCAGCACAAACAGGCCGCTGGTGCGGTGGGTCAGCAGGGTTTCGTCTCCGTGGCACCTTTCATCGCGACGGTACCGGTGCAGATTGTGGTGCCCGATACTGCGGAGGCAGCGCTGGAGGGTGATGAGGAACTGCCTGCGGCGGAAGCGGCTCAGGACAGCGAAACGGACACACGCTAGGCAGGCTCATGAAGTTGCTAACCAACAGAATGGCGGTTGTTCTGCTTTTTGTTGTTTCTGCTGTGGAGCCGGTCATGGCCCAGGGCGAGCAGTTCAAAGCGGTGAGCGAGTGGCTGGACCGTATGGCCCACAGCGGCCGAGAACAGTCCTATCAGGGCACTTTTGTCTATATCGCCGGCATGGATATGGAAACGCTCTCCATCACCCACCTGGTCAAGGACGGAGAGGTGCGAGAACGGGTGGTGGCCTTGTCCGGGCCCGTGAAGGAGACGCGCCCGGCCGCTGCGCGGGGCGTGAGCGATACCCCCTCCGGCGAGGCGGCCTTGTTAAGTGACTCGGTGTTTCCGCAAATTTCTCCCCAGGCGCTGCGACGCGCCCGACGGGCCTATTTCTTCCGCCTGGATGGTGATGATCGTGTGGCGGGCCTGAGCGCGCAAAAAATCTCCATCATTCCCCGCGATCGGTTTCGCTTTGGCTATGAGCTATGGCTGGAGCGCGAGACGGGATTGATTCTGCGCTGGGAATTGCTCGATACGAACCGGCGCCCTCTGGCCAAGCTCATGTTCACGGAGTTGCGGGTTGGCGATGCGCTGGACCTTGAGCGTCTGGAGCAGGAACTGCGAGACGAAAAGCTGGTTTCCCGAAGTCTAGAAGCAGCGGTCTCAGCGCGTGACTCCCTGACTTCGGAGCAGGGCATTCGCTTTCGGGGACTGCCGCCCAGTTTCAGCCTGACCGGTCGGGCCCATGCCAATGCGCTGGATCAAACGGGTGCTGAACATCTGGTCTTTAGTGACGGCCTGGTATCCGTTTCGGTCTATCTCGAACCCGTCACTGAGAGTCAAGGGCGTCGTCAGGGGCTCAGCCGCATGGGCACGACCAGCGCCTGGTCGCGCCAGCAGGGAGACGTGCAGGTCACCACCGTGGGCGAAGTCCCTCCCGCCACGCTGAAGCGCATCGGCCAGTCCATGCTCAATGAAGCGGCGCAGCGCCAGCGGCGATGATTCGCCAGTCCGCACGCATTCTGTCGACCGATCAGGGCAGGGCCCGAGTGCGCGTTGGCGGTCAGTCCGGCTGTAACGCCTGTGATGCAGGTCAGGGCTGCGGCGCGGGTCTGTTCGGGCGGCTCCTGCGGCGGCGCCCCAGTGATGTTGAGGTGCCCAACCCGGACGAGCTAGCGGCGGGCCGTGCGGTCATTCTCGGAATCGATGAATCGGTCTACCTGCGTCTGGTGGTCGGCCTGTACGGCTGGCCGCTTGTGGCCGGTTTGCTGGGAGCCTTCCTCGCGCATACGGGCGCAGCGGCCTGGTGGCCGGCCAGTGCCTGGCAGAGTGACCTGCTTGCTGCTATCGGCGGCCTCGCTGCCGGCGGCGCCAGCCTCGCGCTGACGCATCGGCAGCTGCCCCGGACATTCACCCACTGCTCACTGCGTATTCTTGACACTGGCCTTGATTGCGGCGTTAGCGGTCGCCATTAAGTAGCTAAGGAAAGTCCCCGGTCCATCGGAACTTGTGCTGCCGACAACGGTCTTCAGTGCAACCGACGAGGCGCTTTCTTCAAGGAGAATGCGCCCTCGCGTAACCGGAACAACCCAGTGAGGTAAACATGAACATGACACTTAAAACCATCGCGCTGACAGCGACCCTGGTGGCTTCCCAGGCGACCTTGGCGCAGCTCAGAGGGCTGCCGGACTTCACGCCGCTGGTGGAGGATACGGCGCCGGCTGTAGTGAATATCCGGGTCACCCAGTTTGGCGATCCAGTGCGCGGGGGTGATATTGCTCAGGACGAATATGAGGATCTGCCGGAAATGTTTCGGCGCTACTTCGAGCGTCAGCAGCAACCTCAGGATCGGCAGGGCGCGGGCTCTGGCTTCATCATCGATGCGGACGGCTACGTGGTGACCAATGATCACGTTATCAACGGCGCCGATGAAATTGTGGTGCGCATGGCGGACCGTCGCGAATTCATCGCGGAGTTGGTCGGTACGGACCCAGAGAGTGATATCGCGCTGCTGAAGGTCAGTGCGGATGAACGCCTGCCAGCCCTTGAGTTTGGCGACTCCATGGATTTGCAGCAGGGTGAATGGGTTATGGCGATCGGGTCTCCGTTCAACTTCGATCAGACGGTTACCGCAGGCATTGTCAGTGCCAAGGGTCGCTCGAATCAGAACCAGTCCTATGTGCCCTTTATTCAAACCGATGTGGCCATCAACCGTGGCAACTCCGGTGGTCCCCTGCTGAACATGGCCGGCGAGGTGGTGGGGGTGAACTCCTGGATTCTGACCACGGGTGGTGGCTACGTGGGACTCTCCTTTTCCATCCCGGCCGAGCTGGTACAGAACACCGTGACCCAGCTGCGAGAAAACGGCGTGGTGCGTCGAGGTTTGCTCGGTGTCCAGATCGGTGAGGTGACCCGTGAAATGGCCGAGGCCATGAGTCTGGATCGTCCCACCGGTGCCCTGGTCAACACGGTCAACGAGAACAGTGCCGCAGCGGTGGCCGGTATCGAAGATGGCGATATCATTCTTTCCTTCGCCGGTCGTCCGGTTGAGACCCACAATGACCTGCCGCCGCTGGTGGGCGCTAACCCACCCGGCACGCGGGCGGAGGTGGTGGTCAGCCGTGACGGCAGGCAGCGATCCTTCGAGGTCATACTCGATGCCCTTGAACCGCAAGAGGAAGTGCTTTTGGCATCGGACGAAGCCGACATGGAGCGTGATAATGGCCTGGGTCTCGCAGTCGAAGACCTTAGCGCCGCCCGCCGGGCGCAGATGGAGGCGCCGGACACGGGTGTGTTGATTACGGAGGTTTCCAGCGACGCGGCCTACCGTGCAGGACTGCGGCCGGGTGACATTCTGCTGCGTGTTAACAATCGCGTGGTCGCGAATGTGGAGGAGTTTCAGCAGGCCACCGGGAATCTGGAACCCGGCAGAGCCGTTGCCGTGCGTCTCTGGCGCGGAGGTCAAACCACATTTCTGGCCTTTACGCCGGACGAGGAAGACGTCGGTTAGCCAGCCCAGGTTGCTGCCTCCGCAGGGTGGTTTCCGCTATAATTTGTCTTCCCCAAGCCACCCGGTGATCGGACCGGGTGGCTTTCTTCCATTTAGCCCGGTTTATATGAGCGGGCAGGCACAGTTCATGGCACAGCAAAACATTCGCAATTTTTCCATCATCGCGCATGTGGATCATGGCAAGTCCACGCTGGCGGACCGGTTTATTCAGCTCTGCGGTGCGCTCTCTGACCGGGAAATGTCGGCGCAGGTGCTGGATTCCATGGAGTTGGAGCGCGAGCGTGGCATCACCATCAAAGCGCAGAGCGTTACGCTGAACTTTACCGCCGCTGACGGTGAGGTGTACCAACTCAACTTTATTGACACGCCAGGGCACGTGGACTTCTCCTATGAGGTATCCCGTTCTCTGGCCGCCTGCGAAGGGGCACTGCTGGTGGTTGATGCGGCCCAGGGCGTGGAAGCGCAAAGTGTGGCCAACTGTTATACGGCCGTGGAGTTGGGCCTGGAAGTATTGCCGGTACTGAACAAGATTGATCTTCCGTCGGCCGAGCCGGAAAAGGTAAAGCATGAAATCGAAGACATCATCGGCATCGAGGCGCAGGACGCCTTGGCCGTAAGCGCCAAGACCGGGGTAGGTGTGGGTGCGGTGCTGGAGGAACTGGTGCAAAAGGTGCCGGCGCCCACGGGCGATCCGGATGCGCCGCTGAAAGCCCTCATTATTGACAGTTGGTTTGATAATTACCTTGGCATTGTGTCGCTGGTACGTGTTGTGGACGGCAGCGTGCGCAAGCGCGAGAAGATCAAGCTCATGTCCACCGGCGACCAGCATCAGGTCGATCAGGTGGGTGTGTTTACGCCCAAGCGTGAAAATCTCGATGTGCTCAAGGCCGGTGAGGTGGGCTTTTTGGTGGCGGGTATTAAAGACGTACACGGCGCGCCCGTGGGCGATACGATTACCAGCGCTGCCACGCCGGCGGACAACCCCCTGCCGGGTTTTCAGGCCATGCAGCCCCGGGTTTTTGCCGGCCTGTTTCCTACCGATTCAGATGACTTCGCCGATTTGAGGGAGGCCTTGGAGAAGCTGCAGCTGAATGATGCGGCGCTCAATTATGAGCCGGAGACCTCGGAGGCTCTGGGCTTTGGTTTTCGCTGCGGTTTTCTCGGGCTGCTGCATATGGATATCGTGCAGGAGCGACTGGAGCGGGAATATGGCGTCGAGCTGGTAACCACCGCGCCCACGGTGATCTATGAGATCGCGCTGACCAGCGGTGAAGTCATTGACCTGGAAAATCCGGCCAATCTCCCGCCCATCAATACCATTGATGAAATTCGTGAGCCGATTATTGAGGCCAATATTCTGGTGCCGCAGGACTACGTGGGCGCTGTGATTGGTCTCTGTGAGGAGAAGCGTGGCCGCCAGAAAGGTATGCAGTATCTCGGTGGCCAGGTTGCCGTGAACTATGAACTACCCATGTCCGAGGTGGTACTCGATTTCTTTGATCGCCTGAAGTCCGTCAGTCGTGGCTACGCGTCCTTCGACTATCACTTCCTGCGCTACGAGGCCGGGCCTTTCGTGCGCGTGGATATTCTGATCAACGGTGAAAAAGTTGATGCCCTGTCCGTCATTCTGCACCGGGATGCGGCCCAGCGCCGGGGCCGGGAACTGGCTGAGCGCATGCGGGAGTTGATCCCGCGGCAGATGTTTGACGTTGCAATTCAAGCGGCGCTGGGGTCGCAGGTCATTGCGCGTACCACGGTGAAGGCGCTGCGTAAAAATGTGACGGCAAAATGCTATGGCGGCGACGCAACGCGCAAACGCAAGCTGTTGGAAAAGCAGAAGGCGGGCAAGAAGCGCATGAAGCAGGTTGGTCGTGTTGAAATTCCCCAGGAAGCATTTTTGGCTGTCTTGCAGCAAGATAAGAAGTAGACTGCACGCCATAATAAGATGAGACGAGCGCGTCGGCGAGCCCAGCGATGAACTTTGATTTTGCCCTGATACTGGTTGTCCTCACTGCCATTAGTGGAATGATCTGGCTGCTGGACAGCCTGTTCTTTCGCCAGAAACGTCGCGATCAAAGGGTGCGGCAAGGTGGCGATCCGGAACATGACCCGGTGGCCGTGGAGTATGCCCGCTCTCTGTTTCCGGTTTTGTTTGCGGTTTTGCTGTTTCGCTCCTTCCTGTTTGAACCGTTTAAAATCCCATCGGGTTCCATGATTCCAACGCTGTTGATCGGAGACTTTATTGTGGTCAATAAATTCTCCTACGGGCTGCGTTTGCCGGTTCTGAACAAGAAACTGGTTGATCTGGGTGAGCCGGAACACGGCGATGGGGTGGTTTTTCGCTATCCCGTGGATCCGGCCGTAAATTTCATCAAGCGCGTGGTGGGTTTGCCGGGTGACACCATTTCCTATCGCGACAAAGTACTTTATCTGAACGGTGAAGCGGTGGCGACGCAGGGCGGCAGCAGCTATCTCAGTAGTGAGGTGAAAT
>JABSSV010000210.1 GCA_013213875.1 Lysobacterales bacterium | reverse complement strand
CTCGGCGGGCAAGGGCGGCATGATACGTTCCATCCAGGAACGCGTCAGCCATCGCATTTTTCGCAGCGTTGCCCTGCCCAAGCCCAGCACGGAAGAAGCCAGCCAGTGGTACTTTCAGCGCTATGTAAGCCACTTCCCGTCCGCTGGCGAACTGGTGCTTTTTGACCGCAGCTGGTACAACCGGGCCGGCGTGGAGCGCGTTATGGGGTTCTGCTCAGAAGCCGAGCTGGCACGCTTTTTCCGCAATACACCCGACTTCGAACGCTCGGTCGTTTCCTCCGGTATCCGGCTACTGAAATACTGGCTGGAGATCGATCCGGAGGTGCAGCACGAGCGACTGACCGAGCGCCTGCAGGACCCACGCAAGTACTGGAAGCTCAGCCCCATGGATCTGGAGTCGCAACCGCGCTGGTACGCCTACTCAAGAGCCCGCGATGACATGTTCCATCACACGCATACGGTAGATGCGCCCTGGCATATCGTGCCCTCCAACGATCAACAGCGGGCCCGGCTGAACTGTATCAGTCATTTGCTGGACCAGTTCCCCTATGAGCAGGACGACTATGAATCACTGCCCATATCGGAGATCCCGGGTCTGGACCAGAGCGAGGCCTACGACGACCGGGCCAGCCTGCAACAATTACCCACAGTACCCCAGCGCTACTAGAACGCCGCCGGGGCCGAGGAACGCCCGCTCACGCGCTGCTGAACCTCTGCACGTGAACGGCTGATTTCGTCGCGCAAACGCTGCTCCAGAGCCTGAAAGTCCGGCAAGGGTCGCAGCACGCTCAGGCGCTCGTCACGCTGCAGGATCCACAGGCGCCGCCAACCTTTATCAACCGCCCGCTCAAGCGCGGCAATCGCTGCCTCGGGAAGCCCTTGCTGGACCCGCAAAACCGCCTCAGCGTAGTCGAGGTAGGGTAGCTTGAGCCCGTTGCTGCGGGCCCGATCCAGCGCTGACTGAACCTGCTCCATCCGCACCGCACCGCGGGCCTCATGGCCCAGAAACTGGTGCAGGAACGCCACCATGCTCAGGGCAAACATCTGATCCTCCGTCAGTATCTGCTGGTCCAGATCCGACTGCTCATCGTCCAACCCCCCAATGCTCTGCGTAAAAGCCTCAAGCGCGGAACCCAGATCTTCCCGCAGCAACGCAACATGACCGATCAGAAAATAGTAGGTGCGCTGCAGCTCCGCCGGCAGGCGTGCCGGTTGATCACCAAAAAGCGCCGTCAGCACCTGTGTCGCTTCCTCGGGGCGGCGCTCAATCAGTAGCAGGTTGAACTTCTGTATGAGCAGATCGCCATTGTCTGCATTCACTTCCAAAGCGGACTGCAACATGGCTTCGGCAGCCACCAGCTCTTGCAGCTCCATCCAGGCCCGAGCCAGCACACTCGCCACCGCCGCACTCTCGGAATCCAGCGCATAGGCCTGGCGGGCATAGTCCCAACCGCTTACCAGGCGGCCCGCATCCAGGGCCAGGGACGCAGATTGGCGCAAAAGCGTGGGCGAATCGGGTTTGACCAGAATCAAGCCATTCACCACACCCGTCGCATCTTCAATCCGTCCCCGTGCATTGAGATTCCCGGCATAGGAAATGGCCAGCAGCTCGTTCAGCGGATCCAGGACCATGGCCTCTTCCAGGACCTGAGCCTGTTCATCGAGCCGGTTTTGCTGTCCCAGCACATTGGCCAGCCAGAGCCGCGCCGGCACATAGGCTTTGTTCAATTCGATGGCTTTGCGCAGGTCTGCTTCAGCGGCCTCATATTGCTGGAGCTGAGAGGCTGCCAGCCCCTGCGCCGCGTAAGCCTCGGCCGACTGCGGGTCCAGGCTCAAGGCTTTGTCAATCATGCGCTGCGCCTGCTTGACCGCCTGCAAGGGTTTGACATTACCGTAGGCCGCCATCAGCAATGATGAGTCGGCGATGCCTGCATAGGCCGGCGCAAACTGGGCATCATGGGCCAGCGCCTCCGCAAAAAGGCCAATGGCCTTTTTCAGCTCCGTCGGCGAGCGCTTCCACCAGTGCACGCGTCCGGCACGATAAGACTCCACCGCCGCCAGATTCTCAGCGCGCAGCGCCTGCGGCTCCGCCAGCCCTGAGAAGGATTCCAGGAGCGCCAGGGCAATGGAGCGAGCGACCTCGTCCTGCAGGTTGAAGGCGCCGGCCCGCGACGTTTCAAAGGTCTCGGACCAGACCTCATAGCCGTCTTCCGCGTTAATCAGCGAGGCTGACAGGCGCAGCGTGTCGCCTGCAGTCCGGATCGTGCCCACCAGAAGCGTACGTACATTCAGCGCAGCGCCAATCTTCTGCACATCCCTCTGGCGTTCGTCATCAAATGCAAAAGAGGACGTGCGAGCCGCTACCTGCAGCCCCTCAACCCGGGTCAGGACATTTAGTATCTCTTCCGCCATCCCCTCGGACAAAAAGTCCTGTGAGGCATCGCTCGAATCGATACGAAAGGGCAGCACGGCAATGGAGTTCTCCGGCGCCAGACTGCTCGACGCGGCGGTCCGGGCCGCAGACCGGTCCAGCATTTCGCCTTCGAACAAACTGCTGTAATAGCCGTAAAAACCAATCCCCACCGCGCCCGTGACCAGAACCATCGCCGCAAACAGCGCAATGCTCTGACCCGTGCTGAGCAGGCTGGCCGCGCCCGTGCGTTGGATACCCTGGCCGGTAAAATCAAAGCGCCAGGCCAGAATAAACACCACGGGGAAACCGAAAATCAGCACCAGCACCAGAGCCGTGGGTAACCACTCAGGCAGGCGCAGCGGATCCACAGCAGCATCCATAAGCTGCAGCACAACGAAAACACCGACCGCGTAGGCGCCCAAAGTGCTAAGGACCTTGCGACGCGCCAGTTCGCCCATCACGGCCGCCATGAAAGAAGTTTTCTGCCCCATGCTGCTGTGCCTGATTCCCTAGCTGTGTGCGTCCCGCTTGACGCGAATCAGTGCCGAGGTATCGTCCTCCGCCCCACCCTCAGCCACCAGCCGCTCATAATCGCGGATCGTGGCATCGACCATTGGTAGTGGGAAGTGCAACTCTTGTGCCAAATCGGCGCAAATCCTGAGATCCTTCAACAGCAGGCCGGATTTGAAGCCGGGAGTGAACTCGTCCGCCAGCATGGTGGCACCGCGATGATCCAGGAACCAACTCCCTGCCGCCCCGGCGGAAAGCACCTCCAACAGTGGCTTTGCCGGCAGTTCCATCCGTTCCGCCAGGGCCAGCGCCTCGCAAACGGCTTCCGCCAGTCCGCCGACGATCACCTGATTCACTGCCTTGGTCGCCTGTCCGGAACTGACCGGTCCCATATGGGTAATACGCGCAGAAATCGCCTCCAGCACTGGTCGAATTCGCGCCAAAGTGGTGGAATTCCCACCGGCCATAACAGACAGGGTTCCGGCCCGTGCTCCTTCGACACCACCGGAGACCGGCGCATCGACATAGTCCACACCATGCTCGGCCAGCCCCGCTGCCAGGCGGCGCGTGATGCCGGGGCTTACGGTGCTGGTGTCCAGCACCACCTTGCCGGCGGACAGGCCAGGTTCCAGTTGTCCCAGCACCGACTCCAAATCCGCATCGGCAGATACGCAGGTGAGCACCACGTCACAATCCCGGGCCAGCGCCGCCGGATCGGCCGCCACCGGCACCAGCAACTCCTCAGCCAGCGCGCGGGCCACGGACTCCGTGCGATTCCAGATCACGGCCAGCAAGCCTGCCGCCTGCAGATGGCGCGCCATGGGAGCGCCCATAGCACCCAGCCCGAGAACCCCCGTACGTAGCTTTGTCGTCATTCCTGTCTCCGCCCGATCAACCGCCGCGGCCTGAGCTAAATCGCCTCATCGCCCTCTTCGCCAGTACGAATGCGCAGCACCCGTTCCAGGTCGAAGACGAAAATTTTGCCATCACCGATACGCCCCGACATGGCGGCTTCCGCAATGGCCTCGACCACCGCCTCAGCACGGTCATCAGCCACCGCCACCTCCAACTTCAATTTGGGTAGGAAATCGACCACGTATTCGGCGCCTCGATAGAGTTCCGTGTGGCCTTTTTGACGCCCGAAGCCGCGCACTTCGGTAACCGTCATCCCGTTGACGCCGATATCACCCAGCGCATCACGGACATCATCCAGTTTAAAAGGCTTGATAATCGCGGTTATCATTTTCATGGTTGTACTCAACGGCGGTGCTTGCCGCGACTATATTGCCCTACCCGCCAGGGGGCAAGCACCCCGGGCTTTGCCAGGAAAGGACCCATGATTGATCTGACCCGTATCGATGAACTTGCCCAGCGCCTAGCGGCCGCTCTGCCACCCGGCGCCCAGCAAATGCGAACTGAAGCGGAGGCGCAGTTTCGCGCCGTGCTGCGCAAAGGCATGGCCAGTATGGACCTGGTCAGCCGCGCTGATTTCGACGATCAAAAGGCGGCACTGGAGCGTGCCACTGCCAAGCTGAAAGTACTGGAACAGCGCCTGGCAGAACTGGAAAACAGCCACTCCTGACACGCTGATCTCCTACACGCGGGAGGGGCCGGGCGCGCTGGCGGAAAACACCCTCAGTGCAGAAAATCACACACTGGCTGGCAGGGAGTGGCGCAATGGGTCTCGCAAGAGTCCTGAGTCGGGCTTGCGCAGGCGTCTGCGCACCCGGGGTAGTGGTTGAAACCCATCTCTCAGGGGGGCTGCCACGGGTCGCCATCGTTGGCATGCCCAGGAAGGCAGTAACCGAGGCTCGTGACCGGGTGCGGGCCGCACTCATGAACTGTGGTTTCGATTACCCCGCGCGCAACATTACCGTGTCCCTGGCGCCCGCTGAGCTTCCCAAGGATGGTGGCTGCTTCGACCTGCCCATAGCGCTCGGCATTATTGCCGCCTCACGTCAGTGCCGCAGCAAGCGCCTGAAAGGCACAGAGTTTCTCGGCGAACTCTCGCTGGCCGGCGAATTGCAGGCCGTGCGGGGGATTTTGCCGGCCGCCTTGCGCGCCAGAGCAGCCGGCCATCGGCTGGTGGTGCCGCTGGCCAACAGCGCCGAAGCCGCCCTGCTCGCACAGGGACCGATTTTTTGTGCCCGTTCCCTCTCCGAAGTCGTGGCCTGGTTGAATGGTGAGGACGTGCTGGCCGTACCGGAAGCCGATGCGGCCACCCGACCGGCACGGGCACCGGACCTGAAGGAGGTGATCGGTCAGCAGCTGCCGCGGCGCGCACTGGAGCTATGTGCAGCGGGCGGACACAACCTGCTCATGTGTGGCCCGCCGGGCACTGGCAAGACCATGCTGGCCGCCCGCCTGCCGGGGCTGCTGCCCCCCATGACAGAGGCCGAGGCGCTGGAAAGTGCCGCCATCGCCTCGGTCAGCCACGGCGGATTTTCTCCCGACCAATGGCGGCAACGACCTTTTCGCGCACCGCATCACACGGCCAGCGCCATCGCGCTGGTAGGCGGAGGCCAGTCACCACAGCCGGGAGAAATTTCCCTGGCGCATCAAGGCGTGCTGTTCCTTGACGAACTGCCCGAATTTCCGCGCCGGGTGCTCGATAGCCTGCGTGAACCTCTGGAAGCCGGCACCATTACCATTTCACGCGCCAGCGCACAGGCGGATTTCCCGGCTGTCTTCCAATTGGTCTGCGCCATGAACCCGTGCCCCTGCGGCTATGCGGGAGACCCGGCAGCCAACTGTCGCTGCTCCCATGAGCAGGTACAGCGCTACGCGGCGCGCATTTCCGGTCCGCTTATGGATCGAATCGATCTGCAGGTACAGGTGCTGCGACCCGATCCAGCCCTGCTGCATGCGACAACGATGAACGGTGAAGACAGCGCCACGGTGCGCCAGCGCGTAGGTGTCGCCAGAGCACAGCAATTGCAGCGGCAGTCCGTCACCAACGCGCGGCTGAGCAGCAACGCCCTGCGGCAGCATTGCGGGCTGAAGGCCAAGGAACAGAAGCTGCTGACGCGGGCCGCACGCCAGCTGCAGCTGTCACCGCGCGCCTGTCACAGCATCATGCGCGTGGCGCGCACCATCGCCGATCTGGATGGCCGTGAGCAAATCGCGCTGGAGCATCTTTCCGAGGCCATCGGCCTGCGGCGACCCGTTCAGGCTAAGGCCCCCTGAGGCCGGATTCCAGGGCCCACTGGGCCAGCCACTCCCTGCCCAAGACAAAGTGCTATGCTTTTAGAACGCAGGATGCAGAAATGTCACACCCCTCCCGCAAGACATGGTGGGTCGGGTGCATGACGTATTTCCACGAAACGGGATCGGGGCCGCCAGCAGTTCGATTAGAAACGAGTGAGCACAACCGGAAAAAATTCACCGCCAGGAATCAAGGTCAAGGATTCTTTGCACCGCTCTGGCGAGACCAGGCAAACCACCCCGGACGGTAGCCATGCGAAACTCGCGATTCGCGATGGCGGCAAGACCACATTCCTGCGCCAGGAAGATATCGAGTGGGTTGATGCTGCCGGAGACTACATGTGCGTCCATGCGCTGGGTGAAACGCACATCATGCGTAACACCATGAAAGCCCTGGAAGCGGCCCTGACGGCGGACTTTCTGCAGCGTATTCACCGCTCTACCATCGTGAATGTGCGCTGCGTGAGCGAAATGCGTCCGCACATTAACGGCGAGTATTTCCTGACCCTGAAGGGCGGTCACGTGGTGAAACTCTCGCGCAGTTACAAACACAAGCTCCGCTACATGCAGTAGAGCCTGAGGACGGCCTCCGGGGCGCGTCCGCACAACTCCCGCCCATGAGCAGCCCGCGTTACATCTTCGACATCGACGGCACGCTGGTGCCCACCCAGCATGTGGATAATGATTGCTACTGGCAGGCGGTACACCAGGTGTTTGGCACCGCTGCAGAGACCCTGGACCTGCATGGATTCGAGCACGTCTCGGACAGCGGCATCTTTGCCGAGTGGTGTGCACGCACCCTGCAGCGGCCGGCCACCGCCGCAGAACAGGAAGCGGTCCGGAACAGCTTCCTGCAGCTTCTCAAGGCAGCTTACGCGGTCGAGCCCGCCAGCTTCCAGCCACTCCCTGGCGCCGCCGACTTTTTGCAAAGCCAGCCCCCCGGCCGGCTTGCACTGGCTACCGGCGGCTGGCGTCACACAGCACGCTTTAAACTACATTGCGCGGGTCTGGATAGGTTTAAGCTGCCGCTGAGCTGCTCGGACGATGCCATGGCTCGAACCGACATCATGCGTCAGGCAGAACAGCGACTGGAAAGCGGACCGACACCCATTTACTTTGGTGATGGTCTTTGGGATCTGGCCGCCGCCCGCAGCCTGGGCTGGGGTTTTGTCGGCATCGCCCACGGGCCGCAGGCAGACGCCCTGCGAGCGGCTGGAGCGCGGCTGGTGGCTGCGGACTTTTGCCAGCTGACCGGACAGGAACTGAACCCAATAACCACTGCGATCAAGGATAGCTAAACATGGTTCAACGATACTTTTTTTGCCTGCTCACCCTCAGCGCACTACTGCTGGTCTTTGCCAGCGCAAGCGCCGATGAATTGCGCGGTGACCGCGCTGCGGCCAGCGCCGGCTGGGAACAGATCGACGCTGGCGCGCTGGTCATAGACGTACGCAGTGAGGGCGAGTACGCCAATGGCCATCTTCCCGACGCCAGTCGTATCGATTACACGGATACGGATGCGTTGGCCGCCGCGATTGGTAGCGACAAGACCCGGTCCGTCGTGCTCTATTGCGGCAGCGGGCGACGGGCGGAATTGGCTCGTGGCGCTCTGCTGGAGCGGGGCTATGAGAATGTTTTCAATGCCGGGGGGCTGGACGCGCTGCAAGCCACCGACCCCCATTGACTGGGCAGGCGCGCACCTGTCACGCAGATGAAGCGCCGGGCTGGGTCGAGTAAAATGGTCGGCTTTTCAGGGGCAACCCAGTCCGCTTTCGGAGAATCCCATGAACGACATGGAAAAACACAATCACTGTACGCATCAGATTATCGAGCTGGCCAACAAGCTTAAAGACGAGGGCCATGACATTCAGCTCGTCAACGCCGCGCTGATGGCAGCCAGCGGCATCTACGCCACCTACTCCGTCGCCGGTAATGTCGGGGCGCTAGAGCCGACCGGGGTCGACAAGGTGGTGGCCATGTACCGGCAGAATCTCGAGCACATTCAGAAGCGCAAAAAAGAAGACGTTCAGGGCCAGTCCGGCAACGCCTGAGCGCTTTTTAGCTGGGGTCGGGGGCCAACCAGGCCTCCAACCCACCCTCCAGCACGCGCAGTGAAGCGAACCCTTCCGCCTGCATGAGCGCCAGGGCGCGTTGGGCCCGTGGCCCCTGCTGACAGGTCAACACCCAGTCAGTTTTCCGATCCAGTTCTGACAGCCGCTTCGATAGCTGGCCCAGGGGAATTTCCATGGCGCCGGGAAAACGGGCCACGGTCCATTCCGCCGGTTCCCGCACATCG
>JABSSV010000021.1 GCA_013213875.1 Lysobacterales bacterium | reverse complement strand
GCGCATCGCCCAGCCGGTCACGCAATTTGCCGCGTTCCAGCAGCCCGTCGCCGTTAAGGCTGGGGCGGCTGTCGAGCAGCGCCAGGGCCCGTTTGGCCTTGCCGGTGCGCGCCAGCAGGGTGGCGCGCAGCAGGTTGGTCGCGCCGGGCTGCAGCAGATCGGCGCGATCAAGCAGGCGCCGGGCTTCAGCAAACTCACCGGTGACCTCCGCGTGTTTGGCCGCATGCCCGAGCGTTTGAATATCGCGCGGCGCCAGCTTCAAGGCCTCCGCATAGCAGTCCGCAGCGGCCTCACCGCGCTCCTGTCGGGCCAGGTTCAAACCCAGCTGCAACCACAGGGTCGGCGTCTGTTCGCCCAGCGCCAGCGCGCGGCGAAAATGCCATTCGCCAGCCGCCAAACGATTCAGCTCGGAAAACACCAGGCCCAACATGGCATGGGCGCGGCCCGGTGCCGGCGCAGATTCAACCGCCTGACGCAGCAGCTGCTCTGCCTGCTCCCGGCGCCCGCTGTCCCAGTGCAGCGTACCGAGTTCGGCCAGCGCCCAGGGCGTGTCGGCCTTGAGCTTCAAAACCACTTCCAGCACCTTGGCCGCGTTAGCGCCATCGCCTTTGGCGCGATAGGCCTCATAGCAGGCGGCCAGGGCAGCCGGATCCTCTTTGTTACCATGCAGCAGCTCAATGGCCAGCTGCAAAGCGCGATCCGGGTCGCCGGCTTGGAGTGCTTCTTTACATACCGCCGGAATGGCTTGAGTCATGGGTCGGCCAGTTAGGAGTAGTGAGATGAATATTCGCATTATGTGGCGCATCTTTTGTGCTTGTACAGTCCTGCTGGCCGGGGTGCCTGCGCTGGCATCCGATGTGGCGAAAGTGCCCGCACTGCTGCCCCAACCGTGGCAGCTTGAAACCACCGACGGCAGCTGGTCCCTACCCGATACGGGCCAGGTGCTGCTGCCGGACGATCCGGCCCTGGCGGCCAGTACGGCCTGGGTGCTTGATCTGCTGCGCGAGCAGGGCCTCGACTGGCAGCCCGTGGGCGCAACTGAGAGCGCGGTCCTGCGCCTCATGCCTCTGAGTACAACGGCGCTGGAACAGCAATTTACGGCCGCCGGCCGGGTGCTCTCGCCGGAGCAACAGGCGGAGGCCTACCTGCTGCAGGTCGACGCCCGGGGCATGCAGCTTAAAGCGGCGGACTTGAAGGGCTTTCAGAATGGACTGGCCACGGTCTGGCAGCTCGCGCAGGCGCCTGGTTCGCTGCCCTATCTGACCCTGCTTGATGCGCCGGAATTTGCCTGGCGTGGCCTGATGCTGGATTCTGCCCGGCACATGCAGTCGGTGGATTACATCCTGCGCCAGCTGGACTGGATGGCCCTCCACAAACTCAATGTGTTTCACTGGCATCTGACCGACGATCAGGCCTGGCGCCTGGAGATCAAGGCCTATCCGAAGCTGACCGAGGTGGGTGCCTATCGCGTACCGGCAGGCCAGGCGCCGGCCGCAGCGATCGATCCGGCTACCGGTGAGCCGCAGCTCTATGGTGGTTATTACACGCAGGATGAGATCCGGCGCGTGGTGGCGCATGCGACCGCCCGCGGCATTATGGTGCTCCCGGAAATCGATGTGCCAGGCCACGCCACAGCAGCGATCGTGGCCTACCCGGAGNTGGGTGTTGCTGGTCATGTGCCNGAAGCGGTGCCTGCTGACTGGGGCATTTATCACAATGTCTTCAATCTCGAGGAAGGTACCTTNGAGTTTCTGGAAACGGTGCTGGATGAGATCGTGACCCTGTTTCCCGGCCCCTTTATCCACCTGGGCGGTGACGAGGTTGTGACGGAGCAGTGGGAAGGCTCAGAGCGCGTGCGTGCGCGCATGGATGAGCTGGGCATTGAAGCGCTGCAGGACCTGCAGAATTACTATGTGGAACGACTTCAGGGCCACCTGGACCAGTATGAACGGCGGGTCATTGGCTGGGATGAAATTCTTGAAAGCGATCTGCCGGCCCATGCGGCGGTCATGTCCTGGCGCGGCGTCAACGGTGCCGTTGAGGCGGCCGCCAAGGGCCACCAGACCGTGCTTTCGCCGGCACCAACGCTGTATTTTGACCACATTCAGACCGCCGCCTCGGACGCGCCGCCGGGACGTGGCGGCGTAATTACCGTGCGGGACGTCTATGAGTTTGATCCGCTGCCGGACACGCTGCTGGAAAACCGTGAGTTTGTGCTCGGTTTGCAGGCCAATCTCTGGACTGAGCACGTGCGCCGGGAAATCCAGGCCGAGTACATGACCTGGCCGCGCGCCGTGGCTGTGGCCGAGGTGGGCTGGACTACCGCTGACCAGCGCAGCTGGCCGGAATTTTCCGCGCGCCTGACGCAGCACCTGCCGCGCCTGCAAGCGCTGGGCATCCATGTGGCGACCGATCCGCAGGCGCTCACGGGCATCGCTCCGTTACGCACGCCGGACCCGCTGATGCGCGAAGACCGGGAGCTGGAGCTATGCTCCAACGCGGTGGTGCTGGCGGTGGAAGATGATGCGCCCTTGAGCGGGGTACGGGAGTCCTATCTGGTCGACATCATGCGTCCCTGCTGGCTGTGGCGCGATGCAGATCTGACCAATATTGCGGCCATCAGCGCCTCGGTCGGCCAGCTGCCGTTTAACTTCCAGCTGGGCAAAGACCTGGCCAATGTGGTCGTGCTGCCGCCGGAGACAGAGGCCGGTGAACTGGTGGTGCAACTGCACAGCTGTGACGGTCCGGTAGTGGCCACGCTGCCGCTGGCGCCCGCCGTGGACCAGTTTGGCGCCAGTACGCTGCCATCGGCGCCGCTGGCGCCGCTGGCGCGCAGCGCGGGTCAGGCTGATCTGTGCCTGCGCTTCCGGCGCCCGGTCCTGGATCCCTACTGGGCCCTGGATTGGCTACGTCTGGAGCCGAAACCGTGAGTGAACTGACCGTCTATGCGCCGCTTCGCGGCTGGCTGGAAACCCTGGACGATAGCCCGGACCCGGTATTCCGTGAGCGCGTGCTCGGCGATGGGGTTTCCATTGATCCGGACTGTGGTGAGGTACGCGCTCCCTTTGACGGCGAAGTGATTAACCTGCCCGACAGCCGCCATGCCATCAATCTTAGGGCCGACAATGGTGCCGAATTTCTGATCCACGTGGGCATCGATACGGTCATGCTGAAGGGTGATGGTTTTGAGGCGCTGGTGGCCGCCGGGGATCGCGTAAGTGCCGGTCAACCGCTGTTGCGTTTTGATCTGGACCGTTTGGCACGCAAGGCGGCCAGCCTGCGGACGCCGGTTTTGTTGCTGCATGCGCCGGGTCAGGTGCTGGAGCAGCTGGCAGCGACGGGCCCGGTTGACTTTGCCACGCCGCTGCTGCGTATGCGCCTGGATGACCAGGCGGTGCAAGCCACGCAGGGCGACTCTGATCTGCGCTGCAGCAAAACCGTTTATCTGGGGCTGGAGCATGGCGTGCATGCGCGTCCCGCGGCCGCCCTATTGCAAGCCCTGAAACCGTTTGCAGCCAGCGGTGAGCTGCGCACAGCAGACGGCAAGCGCGCCCCGCTGAGCAGCCCGGTGGCACTTATGGGCCTGGGTCTGAGCTGTGGTGATCAGATCGCACTGCACCTGCAGGGTGCCGATGCGGAAGCGGCGCTGGCGGCTTTGCTACCGCTGTTGGAGCCCCTGGACCACGCCCCTTCCGTGGTGACCCAGGCGCCGGTGGCTGAGGCCCCGAAAGCGCCAGCGCCCGACACGCGCTTACCAGCGCTGAGCGCCAGCCCGGGACTGGCCTACGGGCAGGCAGTACGTCTTGAGCGCGCGGCAGCGACGCTGCCGGAACAGCCGCCGGGTACACGGGCCGAGGAGTCAGCGGCCCTGCAGCAGGCGCTGGCCACGCTGCAGCAACATCTGGAAACGCTGGTCGCCCAGGAGGGTGGCGAACGCGCCGAGGTGGCGGCCGCGCATCTGGCCTTGCTTCAGGATCCGGGTCTGCGCGCGGATGCGGAGGCCCAGCTGGCGTCCGGCGCCGCGGCGGCCTGGCTGCAGGCAACGGAGGCCGCGGAGCAAATCCTCTTGCAGCTGCCGGATCCGCGCATGCGCGAACGGGCCGATGATCTGCGCGATCTCTGCGATCAGCTGCTGCGCGTGCTGGCCGGGCAGGCGCCGGATCAGGTACAGAGCCTGCCAGACAAGGCCATTGTGCTGGCCAGCAATCTGTTTCCCTCACAGCTGATGAACCTGGATCGTGAGCAGCTGCAGGGTGTGTGCCTGGCCAATGGCGGTGCCACCTCGCACGTGGCGATTCTTGCGGCTGCGCAGGGACTGCCGCTGCTGGTAGCGGCCGGCGACGAGATTCTCGCGGTCAGCGATGGTACGGCGCTGGCGCTGGATGCGGACCGCGGGGAACTGCACGTGGCGCCCTCGGCCGCAGCGAAGGCCGCCTTTGAACAGCGTCAGGCACGCGAGCTGGCCGCCAGTGAGGCGGCCCGGGCCGCTGCCGGCGAACCCTGTACGTTGCAGGACGGTACCCGAATTGGCGTGCATGCCAATCTCGCCTCCCTGGAGGAAGCCCGCGGTGCCGTGGCTGCCGGCGCGGAGGGCTGCGGCCTGCTGCGCACGGAGTTCCTCTTTATGGCGCGGCCCTCGGCACCGGCCGTGGAGGCGCAGCGGGAGGAGCTGCAGGCCATCGCCGATGCCCTAGGCGACCGGCCGCTGGTGGTACGCACGCTGGATGGCGGTGCGGACAAGCCCATCAGCTATCTGTCCCAGGACGAAGAAGACAATCCGGCCCTGGGCGTCCGCGGCGTGCGTCTGTCGCTGGCCAATCCCGGTTTGCTGGATGACCAGCTGGAAGCGCTACTGCGCGTGGAGAGCCCCCGTCCGCTTCAGGTCATGTTGCCCATGGTTAATGATGTGGCGGATCTGCAGGCGGTGCGTGGGCGGCTGGATGCGGTGCGCGCGCGCACCGGGCTTGAGCGCGAACTGGCGCTGGGCGTCATGATTGAGACTCCGGCTGCGGCCTTGCTGGCAGACCAGTTGGCTTCGGCAGCAGATTTCTTCTCCATTGGCACCAATGATCTGGCCCAGTATGCGCTCAGCATGGACCGGTTGGCGCCGTCCCTGGCACGCCGTCTGGATCCGCTGCATCCGGCGGTGCTGCGGTTGATTGCGCAAACGGCTCAGGCCGGCAAGGCGGCTGGCATTGAGGTCGGTGTGTGCGGCGCGGCCGCGGCCGATACGCTGGCGGCGCCGGTGCTGCTGGGGCTGGGTATTCGCAAGCTGTCCATGCCGACGGCCCAGGTTGCACGCCTCAAGCACCGCTTGCGGGCCCTGGACCTGGCCCGTTGTGAAGCGCTGGCTGCGGAAGCGCTGATTCAGGCCACGGCTGCTGATGCGCGCGCGCTGGTACGCGCTGCGCTGGAACCATAAGGAATTGTCATGAACGCTTTTTCCCTGAAGTCCCTGTTTCCCGCGGTGCAGCAGCTGGGTCGCTCCCTCATGCTGCCGATTGCGGTGCTGCCCGCGGCCGGCCTGCTGCTGCGTCTGGGTCAGCCCGATCTGCTGGATTTGCCCTTTGTCGCCGCTGCGGGTAACGCGATCTTTTCCCACCTCGGCCTCTTGTTCGCGGTGGGTGTGGCGGTTGGCCTGGCCCGCGGCAACAACGGCGCTGCGGGGCTCGCCGCCGTGGTGGCCTATCTGGTAACGACGGAAGGGGCGCGGGTACTGATTCCCGTGCCACCAGCGGAGTTGGCCGAGGCGAGCGGACGGTTCGCCGATCTATTGGCTGCCGCCTACAAGGATGCGGCGATTTCCAAGCTGTCTGTGCCGGCCGGCTTGCTGTCGGGGATTCTCGCGGGCCTGTGCTATAACCGCTTTGCTGATATTCGCTTGCCGGACTACCTGGCCTTCTTTGCCGGCCGTCGTTTCGTGCCGATCGTGAGTGGTTTCCTGGCCCTGTTCCTGGCCGTGCTATTTGGCCTGGGCTGGCCGCTGCTGGAAGCGGCCATGAACAGTTTGTCCGAAGGCGTGGTGGCGGCCGGCGGCGTGGGCCTGTTTTTCTATGGGCTGCTCAACCGCCTGCTCATTGTCACCGGTCTGCATCACATTCTGAACAATATCGCCTGGTTCATTGTCGGCGACTACGAGGGTGTCACCGGCGACCTGCGGCGCTTCTTCGCCGGTGATCCCCATGCCGGTGCCTTTATGACTGGTTTCTTCCCGGTCATGATGTTTGGCCTGCCAGCGGCCTGTCTGGCCATGTATCACAGCGCTCTGCCAGCCCGCCGCAAGGCCGTGGGCGGGCTGCTGTTTTCCATGGGCCTCACTTCCTTCCTGACCGGCATTACCGAGCCGATTGAATTCACCTTCATGTTTGTGGCCCCGGTGCTGTTCGTGGTCCACGCGGTGCTGACGGGCCTGTCCATGGCGCTGATGGACTGGCTGCAGGTGCGTCACGGTTTCGGTTTTTCCGCCGGCCTGTTCGACTATGTGTTGAATTTCAACCTGGCCAGCAAGCCACTACTGATTCTGCTGGTGGGTGCCGGCTGGTTCATGCTCTATTACGGGGTTTTCCGCTGGGTGATCCAGCGCTTCAACCTGGCCACGCCAGGGCGCGGAGAAGAGTCCGATGCGGTGGCCGAGGGTGCTGAGATAGCGCCCGGCGACGAAGTGGCGGCGCTGCTGGCAGCGCTGGGTGGCGCAGAAAACCTGCAGGAAATTGATGCCTGCACCACGCGTCTGCGCCTGCGCGTGAACAGTCAGGACGCGGTCGATGAGGCGGCCCTCAAGCGACTCGGCGCTGCTGGTCTCATGCGACCCTCGGCGCAAGCATTGCAGGTGGTGATGGGGCTGCGGGCCGATGAGTTGGCCGGCAAGTTGCGGCAGGCAGTGGGCCCCATGAGGGCGGCTGCCGCCGAATCCCTGGCACCGGCGGTTAAGGCCACGGTACCGGCGGTTTCCGGGGCTCAGTTAGCGCCCCTGGTGTCGGCGCTGGGTGGTGCGGCCAATGTGCTGTCGGCAGAGGCACTGGGTACGCGCCTGGCCCTGCGCCTGGCCGACCCGGAGCAGGTGGACCAGGCCGCGCTGCAGGCGGCTGGCTACCGCGGATTTGCGCAGCTGGATGGGGAGCACGGGCAAGTGATCTGCGGTGAAGACTGTGCGCCGCTTGCCGCAGCGCTGAACCAGTAACTGTTTGCGGACGGCCGGGCGCCGTCCCGGGCCTTGCGCGCCCCTCAGCCGTCTTCGCGGAAGGTGAGGTTGAAGCTGACCGGTACCGCTGGGCTGATGCTCGGGAGTCCGGCCACCTCGCGCAGGGCTTCCACCCCGTCGCTGAGGCCGAGCTGGGAGGCGTACACCACCAGCGGCTGACGACTCTGTACCAGCAAGGTCTGGGCATCCAGTCGGGCCACGGTCACTTCGACCGCCAGCGGTAGCTGCTGATCCCTGATCCGTAGCAGTGCCTCCAGCTGCATGGTGCTCTGGCTGCCTGGCGGTAGCGCGTCCAGAGCAGCGCTGTCCAGCGTGGCGGTCAGCGTGGCGCTGGGAAACCGTTCGGTCTGAAACAACAGCTCGCGCATGCGCTGATTGCGAATATCAATGGCCGTTTGCACGCTGGCCAATTGAATGCTCAGCGCCAATTCGCCTTGCTCGTCGACGCCACCTTCCAGCTGCTCAAAATAATGTACTTCCGCCACGGCACCGGCCTTGGTGGAGACAAAGGACAGCCGCGACTGCTCATTATCGAGCTGCCAGTCGGCCTGGGCCATGGGTGCCAGTAGCACCAGGGCCAGAAAAAACTTGTTCATGCTAACGCTCCTGTTCTTGCTAAAGTTTACTGCGCGCTCAGGTGGCACCGGCGTGAAGGCCTTTGACGCCCTGTTGAGCCGGTTCTGTTCATGATCAGCGTGCCCCAAACTGCAGCAGGAGGAAATTATGCGTACATCATTCAACAGCCGTCTGGCCGCGGTCGCGCTGGTCGCGCTTTGCAGCACCGCCCAGGCCGGTGAGTTCAACGCCATTCTGGACATCGGCGATCCCATGCCCGCTTTTAGCGATCTGCCGGCTACCGACGGCGAGCGCTACAGCAATACGGATCTGGATGCGGACGTTGTGGTGCTGGTGTCTCTGGCCAATCACTGTCCTTGGGTCCGTGGCATGGATCAGGGCCTGATTGATCTGGTCGCCTCTTTTGAAGGCCAAAGCGTGGATGTGGTGGGGTTTAGCGTCAACCGTCGCGAGGACGACCAGCTCCCGGCCATGATTGAGCACGGCGAGAAGGTCGGCTACAACTTCACCTACGTTTACGACGACAGTCAGGAAATCGGCCGGGCCCTGGGCGCTACGCGGACGCCTGAATACTTTGTGTTCGACAAGGATCGCAAGCTGGCCTACATGGGCCTGCTGCACGATTCGCCGGCACGCGAAACGCGCTCGGGGGAGATTCTGTTCACCAACGGTGAGCCGAGCCAGTTCTTTGCCCAGAATGCCGTGCGTTCCACCTTGCTAGGCAATGCGTCGGATCCGGCTGAAACCCGCGCTCAGGGTTGTAGCGTCAAGTATGAGTAAGTGGCAACGCTTTGCCGTGCTGTTGGTGCTGCTCGCCGGTTCCGCCGGCGCCGCAGCACCGACACGCATGGAAGTGATCAAGCTCAGCGACTGGCCCGAGATCGTGGCCCGTTCCCAGCCGCAGATTCTGGTGGTGGATATCTGGGCCAGCTGGTGCATCTCTTGCATCGAGCGTTTTCCCGAGATGGTGGCCATGACAGAACGCTATGGGCCCGAATCCGTGTCTTTCGTGACCCTGAACCTGGACGACCCGCAGGATGCGGAAGGTATTGCCTGGGCTGATGCGTTCCTGGGCCGCATGGGTGGGCGTTTCAGCAACTACCACTTGCAGGAGAACCTCACCACCTCTTTTGAGGCGCTGGACCTGAATGCGATTCCCGTGGTGCTGATCTTCGATGGGCAAGGCCGTGAGCGCTATCGGTTGACCAACGACAACCCCAATAAGCAGTTTCAGAAACAGGATATCGAGGACGGCGTGCAGGCGCTGCTGACCGAGCGGGGCTGACAGGCTTGCATCTGGCAGGGGTCCTGCCCCTATAATCGAGGACTCTGCTCACGCTAGGTCGCGCCATGAAACACGTTCTACTGTCCCTCCTGCTCTTCCTTGCCGGTGCCGGAGCCGCCTTTGCGGAGGCCGTTCGACTCTCTGAGCCGGTCATGAACTGCGAGGCCTTTGAGGTCTTCGGCGCGCCCATGGAGAGCACGCTGCCAGGTGCTTCCCTGGCCAGTGTGCTGCCGGAAGCGAGCACTGCGTCGCCCATGCCCGTGCGTGTGACCACACGGGTGGCCAAAATCTGCCAGAAGAAGGGCTGCTTCTTCGTCGCCCAGGACGGGGCCGCTCAGGCCCGCGTGAGTTTTCTCGACTACGGGTTCTTTCTGCCTACCGACAGTGGCGGCAAGACCGTTACGCTGGTCGGTGAACTACAGGTGCAGGAACTGACCGCGGCACAGACCCGCCATTTCGCCGAGGATCTCGGTGAACCGAATCCCCAGGCCGCCGCCCGCCGCGAGTATCACATCGTGGCCAGCTCCGTTCTGGTGCCGAAAGGCTGAACGGAACCCGGTCCCGAAGCGCTAGCGCAGATTCAGCTGCTCGGTCTTTTTCTCGGTCATGAGCTTGGCAATGCGCTTGCCGGCGCGATCGAAGTCACTTTTCCGGCGATCATAGTCGCGCCAGCTTGAAACCGGCCCATTGCTGTAGGGCAGTTCCTGATCATCCAGCATAAAGGCCATGCGCACGGGCAGGGGCTGGTGACTTTCGATGAGGCTGGTGATGGCCTCACGGCTCATGCCGGTCAAATCGACCGTGCCCTGGTCTCCGGTCTGTGCCTCGTTAATGCGCCTAATGCTTTTGACATCCGTTACCTGATAGATATTGCCCTGGTAGACAATGGTGCGGGTGGTCTCATAAACCTTGGTACCGCCGCAGCCGCTAAGGAGCAGCGTCAGCGCTGCCAGTAGGGCAAGGGAAAAGTGGCTTCGATGCATGGGGTTCTCCTTTGGTCGTTACCCTCACTATAAGGCTGTCCGGCCTGCTCGGGCCAGCACCCTGTCCTGTGCCATAATCAGCGCCGTTTTTTTGGGGACGAGATTTCATGCGCCATCGTGACCTTCGGCTCATCCTTCCTGGCCGCCCGGTCCCTGTTGCTGTGCCGCTGCCATGATGCGGATGGGGCTGCTAACGCTTATTGCCATGCTGGCCTTTGCCGGCAACTCGCTTCTGTGCCGTCTGGCTCTGGCCAGTGGCGCCATTGACGCACTCAGCTTTACCAGCCTGCGTCTGGGCTCCGGTGCCCTGTTACTGGTGCTGATCATGGCGCCGCACTGGCGCCGTCACGGGCGCCGTCCGGCCAGGCTGAGCATGGCCCTGATGCTATTTGGCTACATGCTCTGCTTTTCCCTCGCCTACCGCAGTTTGAGCGCTGCCACAGGCGCGCTGCTGCTGTTCGGTACCGTGCAGCTCACCATGTTTGCCGTGGCCCTGGCCGGGGGCGAACGCTACGCGCCCCGGCGCTGGCTGGGTTTGCTGCTGGCCCTGGCCGGCCTGGTCTATCTGCTGCTGCCCGGCCTGAGCGCGCCGGACCCGGCCGGCGCCACCTTGATGGTCTTATCCGGCCTCTGCTGGGGTGCCTATTCACTGCTGGGGCGGGGCGATGCGCATCCGGTAGAAACCACTAGCAACAATTTTCTGCTGGCCACGCCGCTGGCACTGGCGGCTTCGCTGCTGTTGGCAGGACCCCTGGCCATGCCCGTTGTGGTGCAGCCCTGGGGCCTGTTGTTGGCGGTTTTGTCCGGTGCCCTGGCCTCCGGGCTCGGCTATGTGGCCTGGTATGCGGCGCTGCGCGGGCTGGCCGCAGGCCCTGCAGCAACGGTACAGTTAAGCGTCCCGTTACTGGCGGCCGCCGGCGGCGTGCTGCTGCTGGGAGAAGCCCTGGATGAGCGTCTGCTCCTGGCCACGCCGCTGACGCTTATCGGTATCGGACTAATGCTGCGGCCATCGTCAACCAAAGAGGAATACGCATGAGCGACCACCCTGAATCCATGCCCACGGCGGCGGAAGCGCTGGCCCGGCTGCGGGCAGGTAACCGCCGTTTTGTGGCGGGTCAGCTAGAGGGCGGACAACTGATCAACGGACAGCGTGATGGGCTGGTTGCTGCGCAACGGCCCTTTGCCATCATTCTGGGCTGTTCTGATTCACGGGTGCCCGCAGAGCTGGTGTTCGATCAGGGGCTGGGCGATCTGTTCGTGGTGCGCGTGGCTGGCAACATCGTGGACACCTCGCAGCTCGGCAGCGTGGAGTTCGCGGCAGCAAAATTCGGCACGCCGCTGGTGGTGGTGCTGGGCCACAGCAATTGTGGTGCGATTCAGGCTACCCTGGCCGCCCTGCAGGATGAGGAACCGGCGCCGACGCCAGCCTTGCAGGCCATCGTCGCTTCGGTGGCGCCGGCCGTGACACCCGTGCTGCATGACTGCTGTGCCGGTGACGATCTGCTGCAGGCGGCTACCCGCGCCAATGTGCAGGGTTCCGTGGCCCGCTTGCAGCAGGAGTCTGAGCTGCTGCGCGCACGTTTAGCGGCCGGTCAGCTCACCATTGTGGGCGCCGAGTATGATCTGGCCAGCGGTGAAGTAAGGTTTCTGGAGGAGTGTTCGGAGCCGGTGACGCCTTGACGCTACTGATTTTGATTGAGCTGCTGGTGCCGCTGGCCATGCTGTTGGCGCTGGCCCTGCTGCGGGCGCCGGCCTGGCCGGATTTTTTACTGCATGCGGCGGCCATGAGCTGCGGCTTGTTGCTGTGCTGGATTTTGTTTCCCTGGGAAATCAGCAGCTACTACCTGCGTCAACTGTTGCCGCTGCTCACGGTGGCGGCCCTGCTGATCGGCGCGCGTCGCATAGGCCGCGGCAAGCAGCCAGCGCTTTGGCAGCGCATCGCGGTCATGAGCAGCAACGGGGTGCTGCTGCTGGTGTTTGGGCTGCTTTGCGTGCTGGCCATGGCGGGCCAGCCGCCACTGGACAGTGCGCTACGACTGGCCTCGCCCCTGCGCGACGGCAGCTATCTGGTGGGCCAGGGTGGTGCCAGCCCCCTGTTGAATGCCCACGCGACGGTAACGCCGCAAAACCATGCGCTGGATATTGTGGGCCTGACGCCGCTGGGTCGCCGTTCTGGCACTGGGGGCGAGGGCCTGGCGCGCTATGCCATCTTCGGCGCCACCCTCTACAGCCCTTGCGAGGGGCGCGTACTGGTGACGGTCGATGGATTGCCGGATCAGGCGATCGGGCGTCGCGACCGCAAGAATCTGGCCGGTAACTATGTGCTGCTGGACTGCGACGGAACGGAGGTGCTGCTGGCCCATCTGCGCCAGGGCAGCGTGGCCGTGGCCAGCGGTCAGCCGGTGACCCGGCAGACGGTGCTGGGCGCCGTTGGCAACAGCGGTAACAGCAGTGAACCGCACCTGCACCTGCACGCGGAGCGCGGCGGCGAGCGCGGCGTTATTCTCAATGGCGAGGCGGTGCCCATGCTGATTGACGGTCGTTATCTCGTGCGCGGTGACCGGCTATGAAGCGTTCCTTGCGTGGGCGTTTTGCGCTGACTTTATGAGTGAGCCAGATCTCGGTGTTGTCAGTGAGCTCAGCGCTGCGGGCGCACCACCGAGATGGCAACTGCTGCCCCTGCTGCTTACCCAGGGCCTGTGGTTGAAACACCGGACGCCGCGCCTGCCGCCGGCCCCCGGCCGCCATAGCGGTGTCTGCGGTCACGGCCGGCCCCTGCAGCTGTTGGGGCTTGGCGATTCGATTATTGCCGGTGTGGGCGTGGCCGATATGGGGCAGGCACTGACGGCCCAGGTGGCGGCGACGCTGGCGACGCGGGCGGAGCGGCAGGTGCACTGGCGGGCGCTTGGCAAGAGCGGCATCCGCAGTTCTCAGCTCTTGGGTCTGCTGGAGCAGGCAGCGCCAGCCCCCGCGTCGCCTGATCTCCTGTTGGTGAACTGCGGTGTTAATGATGTGACCTCGCCCCAGGCACCGGCGACGGTGATGCAGCAGCGCCGCGCGCTGCTGGAACAGCTTGAGCAACGCTTCCCGCACGCTTTGCGCGTCCAGTGCGCGCTGCCACCCATGGCCCGCTTTCCCGCTCTGCCCGTGCCGCTCCGGCAGGTGCTGGGCCGTCGGGCTGCTGCGCTGGATCGTGATCTGGCCGGCTGGCTGCAGGGCCGGGTAAACACGCTGTTCTTGCCCTTTGACGAATTACCCGAACCGCATCAGTTTGCCGTCGATGGCTATCATCCCGGCCCGGCCGCGGTTGCGCAGTGGGGCGCGCGCGTGGGTCAGCGCATTTTGGAGCGGAAGCGGCTACTGCCGTGACAAGCCATGGCCAGCGTCCTACACTGCGGCAGCATGAGCCCCGCAGCGACTCTTTCAGCCATGACACCCGCCGGTGCCGGCATCCTGCATACCCCAACCAGGGCGGTGTGCTGAGCATGCATCTGGGTATCAAAGCACTGCAGCAATTTCTGGCTGCGCAGCCAGCTCAGGCGCCGCTGGTACTGGCCACGGTCATTGCCACAGACGGTTCTACCTACCGCAAGCCCGGCGCCATGATGCTCATTGGGGCTGACGAGCGCTATGCGGGCATGATTTCAGGTGGCTGTCTGGAAGGTGATCTGGTGGCGCAGGCGCGGGCGGTTTTTGCCGACGGCCAGTCGCGCCAGGTGAGCTATGACCTGCAGAACGACGAGGATCTGGTCTGGGGTTTGGGCCTGGGCTGTGGCGGTGCGGTGCATTTATTGCTGCAGCGCCTGGACGCAGAAAATGACTACGCGCCACTGGGACCCTTGTTCCGGGCCCTTGAGGCGAGCCATACGGCCACGCTGGCGCTGCTGATCGAGGGCCAGCTGGCCGCAGGTAGCTGGGCCCTGGAAACCGACGATGGTCATCGCCAAGGTGAGCCCGAGCTGGCTGCCGCTCTGGTCGCCCACAGCAGTGACCGGGAGACGCCTCGTGCGCGTCGGGTGACCTTGCGCCTAGGAGCAAGCAGCGCCGAGGCGGTGCTGATGCGCGTAACGCCCACGCCGCGAATTCTGGTGTGTGGCGGTGGACCGGATGCGGTGCCCCTGGTGGCGCAGATTGTGGCCCTGGGGTGGGACTGCACCGTGGTCGATCATCGCCCGGCCTTTGCCCGGCCGGAGCGCTTTCCCGCCGAAGCCCGGGTGCAGTGTTTGCGGCCCGGCAAGCTAACGGAAGGCATCACCCTCAAGACCCTGTCGGGTGCCATCGTCATGAGCCATCATCTGGAACATGACGCGACCTATCTGCGCCAACTGGCGCAGACGCCGCCGCCCTATCTGGCGCTGCTGGGTCCGCGGGCCCGGCGCGACCAGCTGCTGGCAACCATCGACGCGCCGGATTTGAAGCTGCATGGACCCGCTGGTCTGGATCTTGGCGCGGAACTGCCCGAGGCCATAGCACTGGCCATCGCCGCACAGCTGCACGCGCAGCTCAATGGTCGCGAGGGCGGCCCCCTGAGTCGTGGCTGAACTGGCCGGACTGTTGCTTGCGGCCGGCGGCTCCTCGCGCCTGGGCCGCGCCAAACAGCTGGTGGAGCATGCGGGTGAGGCCTTGGTGCATCGCGCTGCGCGCCTGCTGCTCACGCAGACCAAGGCGGTTACCGTGGTCACCGGCGCACGTTCAGAAGCGGTGGCCGAGGCGCTGGGCACGCTGAGCGTGGCCACGCTCCATAACCCCCACTGGCGCGCCGGGGTGGGCACCTCGATCGCGCTGGCCATGCAATCGGTTCCGGAGGACTTCCGGGGCGTGCTGATTCTGCTGTGCGATCAGTATTTGCTGGAAGCGGACGATCTGGAGCAGCTGGTGGCCGGATGGCAGGCTGACCGCACGCGAATCACAGCGGCCCGCTGGGCTGATTCCTTTGGTCCGCCGGTAATCTTTCCCAACCGTTTCTTTCCCGAGCTTTCGCGGCTCAGCGGCGATCGCGGCGCGCGCCAGCTGCTGGTCAGTCAGCGGGCCCGGGTACGGTTCGTGTCCATGCCCCGGGCCGCTGCGGATGTGGATAATGCGGCCGATCTGGACCGCTTGCGTGCACTGCGGGGGTCGGCTCAGGGCGCGCTGGGTGACGAGGAGCCTAGCAGGTAACGTTGCAGGAACAGGTAGGTCACCTGCTGATAGACGTCGCGGTTTTCCTTCTTTTCATAGCCGTGGCCCTCATTCAGGGCATTCAGATACCACACGGTTTGTCCTTGCAGGCGCAGCGCCTGCACCATCTGCGCAGATTCCGTGACGGGCACCACCGGGTCATTCTGACCCTGCACAATCATCATCGGGATATGAATCCGCTCCACGTTGTTCAGGGGGCTGATGGATTCAAGAAAGGTGCGCATGGCGGGATCCCGTTCATCGCCATACTCGAAACGACGCAGGTCGCGGCGGTAGTCCTGCGTGTTCTCCAGATAGCTGACAAAGTTGCTGATGCCGGCCCGGTCTACCGCCGCCACCAGCCGATCGCTGTAGTGCACGGCGCTGGCCAGGGCCATATAGCCCCCGTAGCTGGCACCGAAAACCGCAACGCGCTCCTGATCCAGTTCCTCGCGGCTGGCGATCCAGTCCAGCAGGGCGCCAATGTCCCGCACTGCGTCCTCGCGCCGTCGTCCGTCGTCCAGTGACAGATAGGCACGACCGTAGCCCAGTGAACCGCGCACATTGGGGGCCAGCACCGCTACCCCCAGTTCACTGGCCCAGATTTGCACGGTGATGTTGAAGTTCGGGCGGAACTGGCTCTCCGGCCCGCCATGGATATAGATCACCACCGGAAACGGACCGTCGCCCTCGGGCAGATAGGCAAATCCGGGGATGTTGAAGTCCTGGTCGATACTGCCTCCCCGGGTGGGGTAGCTGAACAGGCGGGGCGTGACCAGCGCATCGCGTGGCAGGTCGCCCACGCCGCCTTTGGCCCAGAGCCGGGGCCGGGAAACAGCGCCGCTGAAGCGCGAGATTTTCACCGCGTACACATCACCCGGTGAGGTCGGTGTGGACAGGGTAAAGCCCAGCTGACGGCCGTCCGGACTGAAGCGCAGATCGCTGATCACGCCGACCGGAATCTGTTTCACCTGCTGATAGCTCAGCTGCCGGGTGTTAAAGACATACAGACGACTGACGCCATTTTCGTTGGTCACAAAAGCACCGCGGCGGCTGTCCGGAGACAGTTCAAAGCCTGTGACATCCCAGCCGATCGAGTTGTCCACCCAGCGCATGGCCTCGGACTGGTCTAGCGACACCCAGCCGATTTCTGCCGCTCGCCCACGCATATTGCTGACAAAAAACACCCCGCTATCGTCCCGGTCAAAGCCGATGGCGATATTGCTGGTGTCGTACTCCGGGTGGCCGACCAACTCCCGCAGCGTGCCGCTCGTAAGGTCCAGCAGGTGGATGCGGGAATCGGTAATGCCCTGATACTGCTGGACGAGCAGCGCTTGCCCGTCACGCGTAAAGGCCACTGGCTTCCACAGCGCCCCCGGCTCGGCGGCAAACACCATGCGCGCCTGTTCCGGCGCGTCGATCGGGAGTATCCAGATATCGTTGCTGGCACCGTTGCGCCGCGTGGAGCGAAACGCCAGATGCTGCCCCTGGTGGTCCCAGACCATACGGTTGTTCAGTGCTTCCGGCGTATCGGTAAGCGCCCGGCTTGCGCCGCTGACGGGGTCCAGCAGGTGGAGCTGATCAAAGCCGCTGCCGCCCCGATCCATGGTGAAGGCCAGCAGCTCGCCCTGATGCTGGCGCGCCACTTCCCGCACCGGCTCGCTAAAGCGGGTGAGCTGCTGTGCTTCGCCACCGCGTCCGCGCACCGCCTGCAGCTGACCAACGCCCTGATAGGGGCTGCGTTGATAGAGGGTCTTGCCGTCCAGGGACCAGGCCAGCATCTCCCGTGGTAGCAGTTGCTGGTAACGGTCCAGACGGGGTGGTAATGCGGCGGGAATGGGCGGGACGTCTTCCAGCAGCAGCTGGCCGTCATTCACGGCGCGCGTGGCGACGCTAGGGGTTTCCACGCTGGCTGCTGCCGGGCCGCTCAGCAGCACTATCAACAGGATGAGCCTGCTGCGCCAGCCACCGCTGGCTGCAACGCGGGCGTGCTGCGGGCGGCAGCCATGGCCCGTGGTCTGCCCGCGGCTCGCCCGTCCCTTGCATAGTGTGCTCTGGTTCAGGGGGCTATACTCTCGCTCGGAAAAGGAATCACATATGTCACTACACATCATCATACTGGCAGCGGGTGAAGGGACCCGCATGCACTCTGAGCGACCCAAAGTGCTGCATGCGGTGGGTGGCAAGCCCATGCTGGGGCATGTGCTGGACCGAGCGGCTGAGCTCCAGCCCGATGGCCTGCATGTGGTCGTGAATCCCGACGCGGCAGCGGTACCGGCGGCCTTCGCCGATGCCTCGGTGCAGTGGGTGCCGCAGGCGGAGCGCTTGGGAACCGGTCATGCGGTGATGCAGGCCATGCCGGCCATACCTGATGAGGCCGACGTGCTGGTGCTCTACGGTGATATTCCATTGCTCGATGCCACCAGCCTGCAGGCCCTGCGGGCGGCCCATGAGAGCGCGTTGACACTGCTGACCATGCGACCGGCCAGCGCGGCCGGGTATGGGCGTGTGCTGCGGGACGGGAAGGGTGCGGTGCAGGCCATCGTGGAGGAGCGCGATGCGACGCCTGAGCAGCGCCTGATCCAGGAGGTCAATAGCGGTATTTTGATGGCTTGTGCGGCCGATCTGCGGGCCTGGTTGAACCAGTTGGGCAACCACAACAGTCAGGGCGAATACTACCTGACGGACGTGGTGGCCATGGCCCGCGCTGAAGGAAAGGCCATAGGCAGCGTGCTGGCGGCCGATGCGGAACGTCTTGAGGGCGCTAATGACCGCATACAACTGGCCGCCCTGGAACGGCGCTATCAGCGCTTGCAGGCCGAGGCACTGATGCAGGCCGGAGTCACGCTGGCAGATCCGCAGCGCTTCGATCAGCGCGGCGCGGTGCAGGCAGGCCGTGACGTTACCATTGATGTGAACGTGGTGCTGGAAGGTGAGATCACGCTCGGTGACGGGGTAAGCATTGGCCCTGGCTGTGTATTGCGCGACTGCCAGTTGGCACCGGGTACGCGCGTACATGCGCACAGCGTGCTGGAAGGTGCGCGCAGTACCGGCGCCTGTGATATTGGGCCGTTTGCTCGCGTGCGACCGGGGACGGTGCTCGCTGCCGGTACCCGCGTTGGTAACTTTGTGGAAACCAAGAACACCACGCTGGGGCCAGACAGCAAGGCCAGCCATCTGACCTACCTGGGCGACTGCAAGGTCGGTACGGCGGTCAATATCGGCGCCGGCACGATTACCTGCAACTACGATGGTGTGAATAAATTTCAAACGGTGATTGAAGACGGCGCCTTTATCGGTTCCGATTCGCAGCTGATTGCGCCGGTGACCGTGGGTAAAAACGCCACCATCGGTGCTGGCTCCACCATCAGCAAGGATGCGCCCGCGGAACAGCTGACCCTGAGTCGCAGCCGTCAGAGCAGCGTGGCAGGCTTGAAACGCCCCCGTAAAAAGGAGTCCTGAACCATGTGTGGGATTGTTGCCGCCAGTGCGCAGCATGATATTACCGAGCTGCTGATCAGCGGTCTGCAGACGCTGGAGTACCGGGGCTATGATTCGGCCGGCATCGCCGTGCATGCCGATGGTCAGGTCCGTCGGGAGCGTATCCAGGGCAAGGTCAGTGCGCTGCAAGCGCTGCTGACTGAGCACCCGCTTAGTGGTTTTAGCGGTATCGCCCACACACGCTGGGCCACTCATGGCGTGCCCAGCGACCGCAACGCCCATCCCATGGCTGCCGGCGACCGCGTGGCGCTGGTGCATAACGGCATCATTGAAAATCACGATGAGCTGCGGGCCGAATTGGAAGCTCAGGGCGTAACGTTCAGCTCGGAGACCGATACGGAGGTCATGGTGCATCTGGTGGCCGGGCTGCTGGATCAGGGCCTGGACCTGTTCGCTGCCGTGCGCGCTGCGGTGAAGCGGCTGCATGGGGCTTTTGCCATTGCGGTCATCGCGGCCAGTGAGCCGGGCGTGGTGGTTGGCGCGCGCCGGGGCAGCCCCATGGTGCTGGGCCTGGGCGAGGGGCAGAACTACCTGGCCTCGGACGTGTACCCGCTGCTACCGGTGACCAAGGAATTTGTGTTCCTGGAAGAAGGCGATGTGGTGCGTCTGGATACGGACA
>JABSSV010000209.1 GCA_013213875.1 Lysobacterales bacterium | reverse complement strand
TGGTGATGCCGGGTGACAACGTTCAGATGAAGGTGTCCCTGATTGCCCCGATCGCTATGGAAGAAGGTCTGCGTTTCGCGATCCGTGAAGGCGGTCGCACCGTTGGCGCGGGCGTGGTTGCCAAGATCTTCGAATAAAGCGTTACGCGCGCGGCCTGTGCTGCACCGGAAGCCGGTGCAGGGCAGGGCACGCAAACTGACTTGATTCGCCTCGGCGCCAGTGGGCGCCCCGGCGATAAAAGATGAAAACCCGGGTAGGTCCCGGGCATTAAAGAGACTGAGTGAGCAAAGTTATGGCTGACCAACGAATCCGAATCCGGCTGAAGGCCTTCGATCACCGACTGATCGACCGTTCAGCACAGGAAATCGTGGAGACTGCGAAACGGACCGGCGCCCAGGTGCGCGGCCCGATCCCGCTGCCCACCCGCATCGAGCGGCACACGGTGCTGATCTCTCCGCACGTCAACAAGGACGCGCGTGATCAGTACGAGACCCGCACGCACAAGCGGCTTATGGACATCGTGGATCCCAACGATAAAACCGTGGATTCGCTCATGAAGCTGGATCTGGCGGCCGGTGTGGACGTACAGATCAAGCTGTACTGATTGTCCCGGCACGATTGACGAGAGACAGAACAATGGCAATTGGAATTATTGGACGCAAAGCCGGGATGACCCGGGTGTTCACCGAGCAGGGAGAAAGCATCCCGGTAACGGTGATCGAAGCAGCGCCGAACCGGGTGACCCAGGTGAAAACCGAGGACGCCGACGGCTACCGTGCACTGCAGGTAACGGCGGGCAGCAAGCGCACGAACCTCGTGAGCAAGCCGGCTGCTGGTCACTATGCAAAAGCGGGCGTGGAAGCCGGCCGCGGCCTGTGGGAATTCCGCCTGCAGGGCGAGGAAGGCACGGAGCTGGAAACCGGCGCCGAGCTGAATGTTGAACAGTTTGAAGCGGGACAGCTGGTGGATGTCACCGGCACCAGCAAAGGTAAAGGCTTCGCGGGTACCGTGAAGCGCCACAACTTCCACATGCAGGACGCCACGCATGGTAACTCGCTGTCGCACCGTGCGCCGGGTTCCATCGGCCAGTGCCAGACCCCGGGCCGCGTGTTCAAGGGTAAGAAAATGGCGGGCCACATGGGTGATGAGCGTGTCACCACGCAGAACCTGGAAGTGGTACGTGTGGATTCAGAACGTAATCTGCTGCTGATCAAGGGCGCCGTACCGGGCGCTGCTGGCGGCACCGTGACGGTGCGTCCGTCCGTGAAGACGCACTGAGGTGACGACGATGAAACTCAACGTAGCAGGCGGTAAAGACATTCAGGTGTCGGAAGCGACTTTCGGTCGCGATTTCTCCGAAGCCCTGGTGCACCAGGTGGTAACCGCCTACCTGGCCGGCGCACGCGCCGGAACGAAAGCGCAGAAGAATCGCTCCGCAGTCAGCGGTGGCGGCAAGAAGCCCTGGCGCCAGAAAGGCACCGGTCGGGCCCGTGCCGGTACCAGCCGTTCCCCCATCTGGGTGGGCGGTGGCCGTACCTTCGCAGCCACGCCGCGTGACCATTCACAAAAGGTGAACCGCAAGATGTACCGCGGTGCCCTGCAGGCCATCTTCTCCGAGCTGGTGCGTAAAGACGCGCTGGTGGTTGTGGATGCGCTGACGGTGGCGACGCCGAGCACCAAGGAGCTGGTCAGCCAGCTCAAGGCGCTGGATGCAGAAAAAGCCCTCATCATCACCGCCGAGGTGGATGAGAACCTGTACCTCTCATCGCGGAACGTCGTGGGTGTTCACGCCGTGGACGTGGCCGGTATTGACCCGGTCAGCCTGGTTTCCGCGGAAAAAGTGATCGTAACCGTTGACGCGGTTGCCAAGATCCAGGAGTGGCTGGGATGAGCAACGATCGACTCTATAAAGTGCTGCTGGCACCCCGGGTGACGGAAAAAACCGCCCGTGTGGGTGAGCAGGGTAACCAGTACGTGTTCAAGGTCGCCACGGATGCCACCAAGGCAGAAGTGCGGGCCGCCGTGGAAGAAATCTTCGAAGTGAAGGTGGACTCCGTACGCGTGGTCAACGTGAAGGGCAAAACCAAGTCCTTCAAGATGCGCGCCGGCAAACGCAGCGACTGGAAAAAAGCTTACGTTCGTGTTCAGGAAGGTCAGGTTATCGACCTCCTGGGCGGTGAAACTGTTTAAGGACTGAGTGTCATGGCAATTGTTAAGGCAAAACCGACATCGCCTGGCCGCCGTGGAGTGGTACGGGTACGTCATGAGCACCTGCACAAGGGCGCGCCGCACGCCGCCCTGCTGGAAAAGAAATCCAAATCCGGTGGCAGGAACAACAACGGTCGTATTACGACCCGGCATCGTGGTGGTGGTCACAAACAGCACTACCGTGTGATCGACTTCAAGCGCGACAAGGACGGGATTCCCGGCAAGGTCGAGCGTATTGAATACGATCCGAACCGCAGTGCCCACATCGCCCTGGTGCTGTATGCAGACGGCGAGCGTCGCTACATCATCGCGCCCAAGAGCCTGCGCTCCGGCGACCCGGTGATGAGTGGCCGCGAAGCGTCCATCAAGGCCGGTAACGCCCTGCCGCTGCGCAATATCCCCGTCGGTACGGTGGTGCATTGCGTCGAGCTCAAGCCGGGCAAAGGCGCCCAGCTGGCACGGAGTGCCGGTGCGGCGGTGCAGCTGGTGGCACGTGAAGGTCAGTACGCCACCCTGCGTCTGCGCTCCGGCGAGATGCGCAAGGTGCCAACCCGCTGCCGGGCCACCATTGGTGAGGTGTCCAACTCCGAGCACAACCTCGAGAAGCTGGGTAAAGCCGGTGCCAAACGCTGGCGCGGTATCCGTCCGACCGTTCGTGGTGTGGCCATGAACCCGGTGGATCACCCGCACGGCGGTGGTGAAGGCAAAACCTCTGGTGGTCGTCATCCGGTCACGCCCTGGGGCGTGCCGACGAAAGGCCACAAGACGCGCAGCAACAAGCGTACGGACAAGTACATCGTCCGTAAGCGTTCAGGCAAGTAACGGGACAGACCAATGCCAAGATCAATTAAGAAAGGGCCTTTTATCGATCATCACCTGCAGGCCAAGGTGGAAAACGCGCTGGAGACGAATAACAAACGTCCCATCCGCACCTGGTCTCGCCGGTCCATGATCACGCCTGACATGGTTGGACTGACGATTGCAGTTCACAACGGCCGCCAGCATGTGCCGATTCTGATCAACGAACAGATGATCGGTCACAAGCTTGGTGAATTCGCGGCGACGCGCACCTTTAAGGGTCACGCCGGTGACCGCAAGACGAAGTAGGTAAGCAGTCATGCAGGTAACAGCGAAATTAAGTGGTGCCCGCATTTCCGCGCAGAAGGCCCGTCTGGTGGCGGATCAGGTGCGCGGCATGCCGGTCGAGAAGGCAGAGCAGCTGCTGACGTTCAGCCCCAAGAAGGCGGCTCACATCGTCAAGAAGGTGCTGCTGTCGGCCATTGCCAACGCGGAACACAACGAAGGTGCGGACATCGACGAACTGGTGATTAAGACCATCACCGTCGACGAAGGCCCGACCATGAAACGTGGCCGTGCCCGCGCCAAAGGCCGTGGCACCCAAATTCTGAAGCGCACCAGTCACATTGCTGTGACGGTCGCGGACAGCGAATAACAGGACCGGGAAAAGACTATGGGTCAGAAGGTACATCCAACAGGAATTCGCCTGGGCATCGCCAAGGACTGGAATTCAACCTGGTACGCCGAGAAGGGCGATTATGCCGAGCAGCTCCAGTCCGATCTGGAAGTGCGCGAGTATTTGCAGAAGCGCCTGGCACAGGCGGCCGTTAGCCGCATCCAGATTGAGCGTCCGGCCAAGTCGGCGCGCATCACGATTCACACGGCTCGTCCGGGCATCGTGATCGGCAAGAAAGGCGAAGACATCGAGCGACTGCGTCGCGACGTGAGCCAGCTGATGGGCGTTCCCACGCACATCACGGTGGCCGAGATTCGCAAGCCGGAACTGGACGCCAAACTGGTCGCTGAGGGCATCGCCCAGCAGCTGGAACGTCGCATCATGTTCCGCCGTGCCATGAAGCGTGCCGTCGGTAACTCCATGCGCCTGGGTGCGCTGGGTATCAAGGTCAGCGTTTCCGGCCGCCTCAATGGCGCCGACATCGCCCGCACCGAGTGGTACCGGGAAGGCCAGGTGCCGCTGCATACGCTGCGGGCGGACGTGGACTACGGTTTCGTGGAAGCCCACACCACCTATGGGGTGCTGGGTGTGAAGGTCTGGATCTACAAGGGTGAGGTTTTTGACCTCAGCCATGCCCGGGCCAAGGAACAGCAGAGCAGCCAGAAAGGCGCGAGCTAGGAGAGACAGCCATGCTGCAGCCAAAACGTACAAAATTCAGAAAGACGCAGAAAGGACGTAACCGCGGCCTGGCGCACGTGAACAATCGCGTGAGCTTTGGTGAGTACGGCCTGAAAGCAACGACCCGCGGCTTTATCACCGCGCGTCAGATTGAAGCGGCCCGTCGTGCGATCACGCGCTATGTGAAACGCGGCGGCAAGTTGTGGATCCGCGTGTTCCCCGACAAGCCCATTACCAAGAAGCCGGTAGAGGTTCGTATGGGTAAGGGTAAAGGTAACGTGGAATATTGGGTGGCTCCGATCCAGCCCGGCCGTGTCCTGTATGAAATTCAGGGCGTGACGGAAGATCAGGCGCGCGAAGCGTTTCGCCTGGCCTCGGCCAAGCTGGCGGTGAAAACCACCTTTGTGACCCGGTCGGTGATGTGATGAACGCGAACGAATTGAGAGCCAAATCAGACGTGGAGCTGCGTGAAGAACTCACGGGGCTGCTGCGGGAACAGTTCAACCTCAGAATGCAAAAAGGCACGGGCCAGCTGGGCCAGCCGAGCGAACTGCGCCGTGTGCGCCGTGAGATTGCTCGCGTGCAGACCGTTCTGAACGAGAAAGCGAAAGAGGGTAGTCAGTCATGAGCACTGCAGAAACCGTAAAACGCAGCCAGGTTGGCCGCGTGGTCAGCGACAAGATGGATAAAACCGTCACCGTGCTGCTGGAGCGCAAGGTGAAGCATGCCCTCTACGGCAAATACATCAAGCGTTCCACGAAAGTGAAAGCGCATGACGAAGAAAACAGCTGCGCCGAAGGCGACACCGTACGCATCGAGGAATGCCGTCCTCTGTCACGCTCCAAGAGCTGGCGGGTGGTCGAAGTCCTGGAACGCGCGGTCTAGAACCGGCCTTAGTCGAGGAAAGAACGATGATTCAGATGCAAAGCATGCTGTCCGCAGCAGATAACAGCGGCGCGCGCCAGGTTCAGTGCATCAAGGTGCTGGGTGGATCCAAGCGCCGTTACGCGCAGATCGGTGACGTGATCAAAGTGACCGTCAAGGATGCGATCCCGCGCGGCAAGGTGAAAAAGGGCGAGGTGTACAACGCTCTGGTGGTACGCACCCGTCACGGCGTGCGTCGTCCGGACGGTTCCAAGATCCGCTTTGATGGCAACGCAGCAGTGCTGCTGAACCAGAAGCTGGAGCCGGTTGGCACGCGTATCTTTGGTCCCGTGACCCGCGAACTGCGCGGCGAGCGGTTCATGAAAATTGTCTCGCTCGCACCCGAAGTGCTGTAAGCGGGAGGTACTGATATGAAACGCATTCGTAAAGGTGACGAAGTAATCGTGACCACCGGTCGCAGCAAAGGCCAGAAAGGCCAGGTGCTGCGCGTGATGGAAGACCGTCTGCTGGTGGAAAACGTGAACATGGTCAAGAAACACACCAAGCCTAACCCGCAGCTGGGTACCCAGGGCGGCATCATCGAGCGCGAAGCGCCGATCCATGCCTCTAACGTCCAGCTGTTTAACCCGGGTACGGGCAAGGCTGACCGCGTGAGCTTCAAGGTGCTCGAAGACGGTCGCAAGGTGCGCGTGTTCCGTTCCAACGGCGAAGCGGTCGATATCTAAGGCGCTTGACCGGCGCAGGGTTGCATCGCCAGGCGGCGAAGCCCCTTCCGGTCAAACGATTGGCATAGTTTGCTCTGGCGCTGCGGCGCTCAGTGCAGAAAATAGGTTGTTTGCCCGGGCGTGATGCGCCCATCGCAAAAAATAGTGAGGTAGGCCCGATGGCCAGACTACAGCAGTACTACAAGGAAACGGTCGTGCCGCAGCTCATGAAAGAGCTGGGTATCGAGAACGTGATGGCCGTGCCGCACATCACCAAGATCACCCTGAACATGGGTGTGGGTGAAGCGACCACGGACAAAAAAGTGATGGAAAAGGCGGTCAAGGACATGGCCACCATCGCCGGCCAGCAGCCGATCGTGACGAAGGCGCGCAAATCTGTGGCGTCCTTCAAGATTCGTGATGGCTGGCCCATCGGCTGCAAGGTAACCCTGCGCCGGGAACGTATGTACGAATTTCTGGACCGTCTCGTCAACGTGGCTATCCCCCGCGTCCGGGACTTCCGCGGGCTGAACCCGAAATCCTTTGACGGCCGGGGCAACTACTCCATGGGCGTGAAAGAGCAGATCGTGTTCCCGGAAATCGATTTTGATCAGGTGGACGCAATTCGCGGTATGGACATCACCATTACCACCAGCGCCCAAACCGATGAGGAAGGCCGCGCGCTTTTGAAAGCGTTCAGCTTCCCCTTCAAAGACAAGTAAGCAGGAATCAGACCATGGCCAAAGTGAGCATGATCAACCGTGAGAAACGCCGCGCCAAGCTGGTGAAGAAATACGCCAGCAAGCGTGCTGAACTCAAGGCAGTAATTGCCAATCCGGAAGTGGATTTCGAAGAGAAGCAGGCGGCAATGTTCGCGCTGCAGAAACTGCCGCGCGATTCCAGCCCGGCGCGCCAGCGTAACCGCTGCGCCGTTTCGGGTCGCCCGCGTGGTTTCTACCGCAAGTTCGGCCTGGGCCGTAACAAGCTGCGTGAAGCCGCCATGCGCGGTGATGTGCCGGGCCTGCGTAAGGCCAGCTGGTAAGTACGGAATCCGAACGGATTCCCTGAGACAGACAGGACAATAGCAATGAGCATGAGCGACCCGATTGCGGATATGTTGACCCGCATCCGTAACGCCCAGGCGACCAACAAGGTCAGCGTGACCATGCCGTCATCCAAAGTGAAGACGGGTATCGCCGCAGTGTTGAAGGATGAAGGCTTCATTAACGACTACGAAGTGCAGGCAAACGGCGGTAAGCCGCAGCTGGAAGTGACCCTGCGTTACTTCGAAGGTAAAGGCGTCATCGACATGGTGAAGCGTGTGAGCCGACCCGGCCTGCGCCAGTACCGTGGCAAGGATGATCTGCCGCGTATTTTTGATGGTCTGGGTGTGGCAATTGTCAGCACCTCCAAGGGCATCATGACCGACGCGTCAGCGCGGGCAGCGGGCCAGGGCGGCGAAGTCCTGTGCATCGTGGCCTAAGCGGACCGGGAGAAGAGAGATGTCACGTATTGCCAATGCCCCAATCGAGATTCCCCAGGGTGTGGAGCTGAACATCAGCGACGCTCAGGTCTCGGTCAAGGGCCCGAAAGGAAATCTGGACCTGGCCCTGCACCCCTCCGTTGCCTTCGCAATGGAAGACGGTCAGGCCAAAGTGCAGTGGAATGACAAGGCCGATTTGGCCATGGCCGGCACCTTCCGTGCGCTGCTGAGTAACATGATTCAGGGCGTGAGTCAGGGCTTCGAAAAGCGTTTGACGCTGATCGGTGTGGGTTACCGCGCACAGGCTCAGGGTCAGAAACTGAACCTGCAGCTGGGCTTTTCGCACGAGGTGAACTATGCCGTGCCGGAAGGCGTGAAGGTAGAGACACCGAGCCAGACCGAAGTGGTGGTGAGCGGCTGTGACAAGCAGCAGGTGGGCCAGGTCGCGGCCGAAATCCGCGCCTTCCGTCCGCCGGAGCCATACAAGGGCAAGGGTGTGCGTTACGCAGACGAACGCGTCATCCGCAAAGAGGCGAAGAAGGCGTAAGCCGCTTCGTCACGAGGTAGGAAATCATGAACAAAAAGACTTCAAGACTGCGTCGCGCACGCCGCAACCGGGCACAGATCCTGCGTATGGGCAAGGCACGCCTGACCGTGCACCGGACGGGCCAGCACATCTACGCGCAGGTGATCGATGCGCAGGGCGGCAAAGTGGTGGCGGCTGCTTCCACGCTGCAGAAAGATGTGGCCAAGGACCTGCAGGGCACCAACAACATGGCGGCTGCCGCTGCCGTTGGCAAAGCGGTAGCGGAACGCGCTGTCGCCGCTGGCGTGCAGGAAGTGGCTTTCGACCGCAGTGGTTTCAAATACCACGGCCGCGTGAAGCAGCTCGCCGATGCTGCTCGCGAGGGCGGGCTGAAATTCTGATCCGGTAGCTACCGGTCATTAAACAGGACGGATAGATGTCAAATATCGACAGAGACAACGGCGACGGCATGCTCGAAAAACTGGTTGCCGTCAACCGCGTGGCCAAAGTGGTCAAGGGTGGTCGCATCTTCGGTTTCACGGCGCTGAGCGTGGTGGGCGATGGTAACGGCAAGGTGGGTTTCGGATACGGCAAGGCACGTGAAGTGCCGGTTGCAATCCAGAAGTCCATGGAGAAAGCCCGCGCCAATATGGTGACGATCCCGCTGAACAACGGCACGCTCTGGCACCCGGTTAAAGCGTCCCATTGTGGATCGCGTGTTTACATGCAGCCGGCCTCAGAAGGTACCGGTGTTATCGCCGGCGGCGCCATGCGCGCTGTGCTGGAAGCGGTAGGTGTTCACAACGTACTGGCCAAGAGCCTGGGCTCCAATGCTCCGGTGAACCTGGTGCGCGCGACGATCAAGGGTCTGCAGGCGATGTACTCCCCGGAATCGATTGCCGCCAAGCGTGGCAAGTCCGTGGACGAAATTAAAGCGAACCTGGGATAAGAACCATGGCCAAGCAGAAAACCATCAAAGTGACGCTGGTGCGCTCACCGATCGGTGCGCAGCCCCGGCACAAAGAATGTGTCCGTGGTCTGGGCCTGAAACGTATGCATCAGACCGTGGAACTGGAAGACACGCCATCCGTACGCGGCATGGTCAACAAAATCGACTACATGGTACGAGTGGACGAAGCCTAGGGACTGCTTGCACAAGCATTCCCGGCATCGTGTGCGAACCAAGAACCTGAGCAGCGCCCCTGGTGGCGTCGCCAATCAAGGAAAGTACAGACAATGAAGATGAACACGCTGAGCCCGGCAGAGGGCAGCAAAAAGACCCGCAAACGCGTGGGTCGCGGCATTGGCTCTGGCCTGGGTAAGACCGCTGGTCGTGGCCACAAAGGTCAAAAGTCCCGTTCCGGTGGTTTCCACAAGGTGGGCTTCGAGGGCGGTCAGATGCCGTTGCAGCGCCGTCTCCCCAAGCGGGGATTCCGCTCGCGCACGGCCCGCTATAACGCTGAGGTCCGTCTGTATCAACTGGCTGCGCTGAAAGGCGATACGGTCGATATGGCGACCCTGAAAGAAGCCGGCCTGATTGCTGCTGATGCGAAGAAAGTGAAGATCATCAACACCGGTGAAATCACCCGGGCACTGAACGTGTCTGGCGTGGGCGTCACCAAGGGTGCCCAGGCGGCCATCGAAGCCGCTGGAGGTAAGGTCGAGTAATGTCCCGTTCGCCCTCACAAATGGCGGAAACGCTGGGCGGTATGGGCCGCATGAAGGAACTGCGCCAACGGCTGCTGTTCGTCTTCGTGTGCCTGATCATCTACCGGGTCGGGACCTTTATCCCGGTGCCCGGAGTTGATCCGCAGGCACTGCTGAGCTTCATGAACTCGCAGGAAGGCACGATCATCGACGTGTTCAACCTGTTCACTGGTGGCGCTCTGGAGCGTATGAGCCTGTTCGCGCTGGGCGTGATGCCCTACATTTCCGCGTCCATCATCATGCAGCTTATGTCCAGCGCCGTGCCCCAGCTGCAGCAGCTGAAGAAAGAAGGGTCCAGCGGACGCCAGAAGATCACGCAGTACACGCGTATCTTCACGGTGGTGCTGGCTGCCTTCCAGTCCGGCAGTATGGCCATCGCACTGCAGAGTCAGGGCAACATGGTGTATGCACCGGGCTTCGGTTTCATCTTCACTGCGGTGGTGTCATTCACCGCCGGCACCATGTTCCTTATGTGGCTGGGTGAGCAGATCTCCGAGCGCGGCGTAGGTAACGGGATTTCCCTGATTATCTTCGCGGGCATCGTGGCCGGTTTGCCGCGGGCCATCGCAGGTACGCTGGAATTGGTGAATACGGGACAGCTGAGCATTCCGGCGGTGATCATCATCGGCGCCTTCGTGCTGGCCGTGATCTATTTCATCGTCAAGGTGGAGCGCGGTCAGCGACGGATTACCGTCAACTATGCGCAGCGCCAGGGTCGGGTGGCCTATCAGAACCAGCAGACGCATCTGCCGCTGAAACTGAACATGTCGGGTGTGATTCCCGCCATCTTCGCCTCCAGCATTGTGATCTTTCCGTCCACGCTGGCCACCTGGTTCAGCACCACGGAAGAACTGTCCTGGATGACCGATGTGGCGGCTGCCCTGACGCCGGGTAATCTGCCCTACACGCTGCTGTTCTCAGCGCTGATTATTTTCTTCTGCTTCTTCTACACGGCGATCGTGTTCAACTCGAAGGAGACGGCAGACAATCTGAAGCGCTCGGGCGCCTTTATTCCCGGGATTCGTCCCGGACGCCAGACGGCGGACTACATTGATACGGTGCTGACGCGCCTGACCATGGTGGGAGCCCTGTACCTAGTGGCCGTGTGTCTGCTGCCAGACATTCTGCAGGTGATCTGGTCCGTACCGTTCTATTTTGGCGGGACCTCCGTGTTGATTGTGGTGGTGGTGATCATGGACTTTATCGCCCAGGTACAGGCGCATTTGGTGTCGCACAAGTACGACAACCTGATGAAGAAATCGAACCTGAAGTCCTACGGACGTTCAGGGACTGTTAAACGTTAACGAGTGTTCCAAGTGAGGCTGGGCCGAAGGCCCCTGAGCGACCTCGCTATTTGATGAAGGAGAGCTGCCATGAAAGTGCAAGCTTCAGTCAAGAAAATTTGCCGGAACTGCAAGGTCGTACGCCGTCGTGGTGTGGTCTTTGTGATTTGCTCCGACAAAAAACACAAGCAGCGCCAGGGCTGAAACCCCCGCTGACACAAGGACTTGCCGCTTTATTCGGCAGTAACGATTGGATATAATGGACCGTTTACGTCGATCGGTCCGAACGAAATGCAGGAGTACGTGATATGGCTCGCATAGCGGGTGTCAACTTGCCAGTCCAGAAACATACTTGGGTGGCCCTGACGCATATTTACGGCATCGGCCGTACGCGCGCTTACCAGATCTGCGATGCAGCTGGTGTGGTGCCGACCACCAAGATCCGTGATCTGACGGATCCCGAGGTGGAAGCGGTACGTGGCGCCGTGGCGAAGTTCAACGTAGAAGGTGATCTGCGCCGCGAAGTGGCCATGAACATCAAACGACTGATGGACCTGGGTTGCTACCGGGGCCTGCGGCATCGCCGCGGTCTGCCCGTACGCGGTCAGCAGACCAAGACCAACGCGCGCACCCGCAAGGGCCCGCGTCGTCCCATTAAACGTTAAGGACGGATTGAGCAATGGCTAAGCCGAGCAAAGGCAAAAAGAAGGTAAAACGCACAGTGGTTGATGGCATCGCCCACATCCACGCGTCCTTCAACAACACCATCATTACCCTCAGCGACCGTCAGGGCAACGTGCTGTCCTGGGCTACTTCCGGCGGTGCCGGTTTCCGTGGCTCACGTAAAAGCACGCCTTTTGCCGCGCAGGTTGCAGCCGATACGGCCGGTCGTACGGCGCAGGAATACGGTCTCAAGAACCTGGAAGTCCGGGTCAAGGGACCGGGTCCTGGTCGCGAATCGTCGGTTCGTGCACTGCACGCTCTGGGTTACAAGATCACCAACATCGTGGACGTGACGCCCATTCCGCACAACGGATGCCGTCCGCCTAAGAAGCGCCGCGTCTAGGAGTCTGAAGAATCATGGCTAGATACATTGGACCGACCTGTAAACTCGCGCGTCGGGAAGGCACCGACCTGGGCCTGAAGAGCCCGTCTCGCGGTCTCGAGTCAAAATGCAAACTGGGCCAGCCGCCCGGGCAGCATGGCAGCAGCCGCCGCCAGCGCCTGTCGGACTACGCCCTGCAGCTGCGTGAAAAGCAGAAGGTACGTCGTATTTACGGCGTGCTGGAAAAGCAGTTCCGCAACTACTACAAGAAAGCCGCGGGCCAGAAAGGCTCTACCGGCGAAAACCTGCTGAGCCTGCTGGAAGGCCGCCTCGATAACGTGGTTTATCGCATGGGCTTCGCCGTGACGCGTGCGCAAGCGCGCCAGCTGGTGTCACACAAGTCTGTGCTGGTCAACGGCAGCAAGGTCAACATTCCGTCCTACCAGGTGAAAACCGGTGACGTGATTGCCATGACTGAAAAAGCGCGCAACCAGTTGCGTGTTAAAGAGGCCATCACGCTGGCGGCAGAGCTGGATACGGTTCCGGCCTGGGTTGACGTCAATGGTGACAAGGCCGAGGGAGAGTTCAAACGCCTGCCCGACCGCGATGAGCTGCCGGCCGAGATCAACGAACAGCTGATCGTCGAACTCTACTCCAAGTAATGCCTGACCCCTCCGGTCTGCCGGAGGGTTCTCGAACCGTTTGTGAGGTACACATCCCATGATGGATGCTATTGATAAAATGTTGAAACCCAACGCGGTCGGAGTTGACGAAGTCAGCGCCAACCGTGCCCGCATTGCCCTGGAGCCGCTTGAGCGTGGTTTCGGTCATACGCTGGGCAACGCACTGCGCCGCGTGCTGCTGTCTTCCATTCCGGGCTGTGCCATCGTTGAGGTGGAGATCGACGGCGTACTCCACGAGTACACGGCGGTTGAAGGTCTGCAGGAAGACATCATCGAGGTGCTGCTGAACCTGAAGGGTGTGGCACTGGTCATGCACGAACGTGAGGAAGCCACCCTGACGCTGAGCAAGTCCGGCGTGGGTCCGGTCACCGCTGGCGACATCACCGTGGACCACGATGTGGAGGTGATGAACCCGGATCATGTGATCTGCAACCTCACCAAAGATGGCAGCATCAACATGCAGCTGAAGGTGATTCGCGGCGTGGGCTACCAGCCTGCCAACCAGCTCACCATTGGTGATCAGGAAAGCCGCCCCATTGGCCGCCTGCAGCTGGACGCGTCTTTTTGCCCGGTGCGTCGCGTGTCCTACAGCGTGGAAGCCGCGCGTGTGGAGCAGCGCACGAACCTGGACAAGCTGGTGCTGGACATTGAAACCAATGGCACCATGGACTGCGAGGCAGCGGTGAAACTGGCTGCCAACATTCTCGCCGACCAGCTGAGCGTGTTTGTGGACTTCAAGGCCCGGACGGAAGCGGTAGCGGAAGAGAAGGCGCAGGAAGTGGATCCGATACTGCTGCGTCCGATCGATGATCTCGAGCTGACGGTCCGTTCAGCCAACTGCCTGAAAGCAGAGAGCATTCTTTACATTGGCGACCTGGTGCAGCGCACCGAGGTTGAGCTGCTCAAGACGCCGAACCTTGGCAAGAAGTCCCTGACGGAAATCAAGGACGTTCTGGCCCAGCATGAGCTGTCTTTGGGCATGAAACTCGAAAACTGGCCACCGGCCGCTCTGGCTACCGCCTGAGCGTCGGCGCCCTGAACGATTAGGAAACGATCATGCGTCACCAGAAATCAGGACGTAAGCTGAACCGGAATTCTTCGCACCGCAAAGCGATGTTCCGCAATATGGCCAACAGCCTGTTCAAACACGAACTTATCAAAACCACTCTGCCCAAAGCCAAGGAACTGCGTCGCGTTGCCGAGCCGCTGATCACCCTGGCCAAGGAAGACAGCGTTGCCCACCGTCGCACGGCTTTCGACCGCCTGCGTGACAAGGAGTCTGTCGGCAAGCTGTTTGAAGAGCTGGGCCCGCGCTATCAGGAACGTCCCGGCGGTTACCTGCGCATTCTGAAATGCGGTCACCGGGCCGGCGACAACGCAACCATGGCTTACGTAGAGCTGGTTGATCGCCCGCGTGCTGACGACGAGGCGGCTGACGCCTGAGGCGTCGCTCCACCGCTTTGAGAAAACCCGGCCTGGTGCCGGGTTTTTTTATGGATCGCTGCCGGCGGGTGCGAGGGCAGGCTTGCTACCAGCCTGAGGTGCCGGGCCCGCCCTTGCAGGGCCCGACGATCTCAGGGGTTATCCAGCCGCCGTAAAATCCGCCCTCCTGGGGCGCGACTTCCGCACCATTGAGGCGGCAGCGTAGCCGGCCGGGATAGAAGCTGAACCAGCCGGCGATGGCGGCAAAAGGGGGCGTCGGCTGGGCATAGCTCCAGGCCACGGCTTGCTGGGTGTCATCAGCATGCAGGGCCCAGTAGCTGGCGCGGCCTTTCCATTCGCAATAGCTGTTGCCGGGCAGCAGCCGCAGCTTTGATTGTTGCACAGCGTCCGGTGGCAGGTAGATGCCCGGCGGGCTGGCGGTTTCCAGCACCCGTATGACGCGCGAACTTTCTGCCAGTAGCGCGGGGCCGGCATGCACCGTTACCCGACGATCACAGGCTTCCAGCGCCGGTGGACGCGGGTAGTCCCATACGGATTCTTCCTGATCCCGGGGATCGGTAGCGAAAGGGGGGCGTTCCTGTCCGCGATAGCGCCACATGATCAATGTCGCCCCCGACCGCTACAGGGGTTACAGGAGCGCTGCCGTGGTGTTTCTATGCTGCCGTCATCGCACATGCTTCCAGTCTACGCTGAGGCCGTGAATGAACGGTGCAGGGCGCAGCGAAGGGGGGCTGATCTGGAACCAAAAATGCCCCCCTGGTGTCTTGCATTGTAGGCGTTGACGGCTCATGATCAGAGCCGTAACGATGACACGCGCAGCGGCCACATATTCATGTAAAGCCTGACGGGACCGGAGGTCGCAGCAGGGCCGTTGCTCTCGACGATCAGGAACAGGGCAGTGCTGGAAAAATTGACTTTGCGAACGTGGTATCTGGGTGTTGCCATCGCCTGTGCAGGGCTGCTGGCCTATGCGCTCTACACCGAGTATCAGCTGTTTCTGGATCCATGCCCCCTGTGTATTTTCCAGCGCGTCGCTTTCGTCTGGATCGGTGCCTGGGCGCTGCTGGCAGCGGTGCATAATCCGCATGGCCGCGGCCGTTGGTTCTATGGCAGCATGGTGGCCCTTGGTGCCGCCGCTGGCACCTGGATCGCCGGTCGACACGTGTGGATTCAGGGCCTCCCACCCGATGAGGTGCCGGACTGCGGCCCGGGTCTGTCCTATCTGATGGACACCATGCCCATGATGGATGTGCTGCGCACGGTGCTCACCGGCGACGGTAGCTGCGCCGAGCAGCAATGGGATTTTCTGGGCCTCAGCATGCCCGCCTGGACCCTGATCTGGTATCTGGGCCTGGGCGTGCTGACGCTTTTTCTGGTTTACCGCAAAACCCGCAGGGCGGGACAGTGATATGAATGGCAACGATTTACTAAACATCGCGGGTGCCGCCACGGAGGCCGGGGCACCTGATTCCTGGCAAAACTTTCCGGCTGCGCAGCAGGCGACCTATCCGGACGTCGCGGCGCTGCAGGGTACGCTGGAGGAATTGGCACAATTGCCACCGCTGGGCACCTCCTGGGAGATTCTGACCCTGCGCCAGCAGATTGCCGAGGCCCAACGCGGTGAGCGCTTCCTGCTGCAGGGCGGGGACTGTGCGGAAACCTTCGCCGAATGCAATTCCACCGTCATCACCAACCGGCTCAAGGTGCTGCTGCAGATGAGCCTGATCATGGTGCATGGCTTGCAGATGCCGGTGATTCGCATCGGACGCTTCGCCGGCCAGTATGCCAAGCCGCGCTCTTCTGATACGGAAACGCGGAACGGCGTCACCCTGCCCAGCTATCGCGGTGACATCATCAACTCGCCGGCATTTACCGAGCAGGCGCGCGTGCCCGACCCGGGCCGCTTGCTGCAGGCGCATGCGTGCTCTTCCCTGACCATGAACTTTGTACGGGCGCTGGTGGACGGCGGGTTTGCGGATCTCCATCACCCGGAATACTGGGATCTCGGTTGGGTCGAACATTCGCCACTGGCGGAGGAATTCCGGCGCCTTTCCGAGGGCATCGGGCGCTCCATCAACTTTATGGAGACCATCTCGGGCAAGCAGGCCGGCAATATTCGCCGGGTGGACTTCTATACCTCCCATGAGGCCCTGCATCTGCACTACGAGCAGGCGCTGACCCGGGAGGTCCCGCGCCAGGCCGGACACTTCAATCTGTCCACGCATTTCCCCTGGATCGGCATGCGTACCGCCAGCCTGCAGGATGCCCATGTGGAATACATGCGGGGCATTCAGAACCCCATTGGCCTGAAGGTCGGGCCTACCGTGGAACCCCAGCAGTTGGTCGATCTGCTGCGAGTGCTGAACCCGCGCCGGGAGGCCGGGCGCATGGTGCTGATTCACCGCATGGGTGTGGGGCAGATTGAGGCGCGTTTGCCAGCGCTGATTCGCGCGGTACAGGATGCGGACATGCCGGTGCTATGGATTTCTGATGCCATGCATGGCAACACGGAATCCACGGCCGACGGCATTAAGACGCGCCGCTTCCGCAACATCATGAACGAGATGGAACTGGCCTTCGAAGTGCACCGGGACAACCATTCACGTCTCGGTGGCGTGCACCTGGAGCTGACCGGCGAGAACGTTACCGAATGCACCGGCGGTGCGCGGGATCTGGTCGACGCTGACCTGCGCCGCGCCTACAAATCCACGGTCGATCCACGCTTGAACTACGAGCAGGCCCTGGAAATGGCCATGCTCATCGTGCGCAAACACAATCAGGCCTGAATCGTGGTGGGCCGGACACAACGTCCGGCCCGGACTCAAGCTTCGCTGTTCTTTTTCGCCGCCCGCTCCGCGACGCGGCGCTCGTGTTCCAGCAGGTGGCGCTTGCGGATGCGGATGGCCTCCGGCGTCGCCTCAACCAGCTCATCATCCTGAATAAATTCCAGCGCCTGTTCCAGCGTGAGCGTCTGGTGGGCCGTGAGCTGCACGTTCTCGTCCTTGATGACCGTGCGGATATTGGTCAGCTGTTTGGTTTTCAGCGGATTAACGGTCAGGTCGTTACCGCGGCTATGGATGCCGATCACCTGACCTTCGTAGACGTCCTCACCCGGCTTAACGATCAGGCGGCCGCGCTCCTGCAGATTAAACAGGGCA
>JABSSV010000208.1 GCA_013213875.1 Lysobacterales bacterium | reverse complement strand
TCAACATTCCGGCGGCCGAGGCCTACGGTGCCCACGACCCCGCCCGGGTACAGCAGGTGCCACGGAATGTGCTGCCCGCCGAACTCACGCCCGAAGTCGGCATGCCGCTGGCGGCTCGGGATCCCAACGGGGCGGAGATGCGCTTCGTCATCACGGCCCTATCAGAGGAAACCATCACCGTCGACGGCAATCATCCCCTGGCCGGAAAAGACCTCACATTCGCGCTGGAGCTGGTCGCTATCGACTAGCTCCAACTGCCGATAGCTAGCGGCGCCGGAGCTGCAGCAGCCCGATCAGCAAAAGCGCCGCGATCAAGCCAGGCGCTCCGGTCATCAGCGTGGGAACATCGACTGTTGGCCGTGGGCGGGGTGGTAGCGGCGGTGGCGCAGACCGGTCAGCCGTCATGAGCCCCCCAATACCATTCCCCTGCCCCTGCCCGAAACCACTGGCACCCAACAGCGTTCCGGCACCCGTGGTGGTATCAATCCGCCATATCTGGCCACGATTCGAACCGCTACCACCGGCATAGAGCTGTCCGTCCGGCCCAAACGACATACCGCCGGCACGCATACCCGTTGATCCGATCTCCGTCGTCACCCCGCTTAAGCGATCGATTTCATAGAGTACGGAACTTGTGGCGGAACCCTGTTGAGCTGAACCACCATTGGTAATGGCAAAAAGCACAGCGCCATTCCAGGCCAGCCCAGTCACATTCACACCGACTCCGAGCGTAAAGCTGGCAATATCGCTAGGCAGTCCGGTGTTCGGGTTCAAGGTGGCGAAGTTGGACTCGCCAGGCTGGGTAAAGTAAACGCCATAAAGCGTGTCCCCAACGAATTCCAGCGCGTGCCAGGAGCCATCGTCATCGACCGCTGCACCGTTGGCCGCGGCGGTAATATGGTCAAAGGGTTGCAGGCGAAAGTTCCCATCTCGTTCCTGGGCATAAGAGCGATTACTGATAGGGTTGTGAACGATTTCGTTGTAACCGGCCAAGGTGGCGCTACCGGAGAACTCCAAGACGCCTATCGCTGTTCCCGCGCCGGTAGTGAGATCAACGGTGAACAGGTTTCCCTGCACGTCCATGCCGTGTAGCAACTCTTGGGCCACGGACGTCGTGCTGCCTAACAGGATCCAGAGAGTAACAACCAGCCTTTTCATAGATCGTCTGCTCCAAAGTTTCATCAGGCTAACGACGCCCGCTGTGCTCCTGAGTATACCGCTCCCAATAAAAAAGCCCTGCGATGCAGGGCTTCTTATCATGTGGCGGAGAGGGAGGGATTCGAACCCTCGATACGGCTATAAACCGTATACTCGCTTTCCAGGCGAGCCCGTTCAACCACTCCGGCACCTCTCCACAATTTTGTGCCGCCTTCCAGTCACCTCCGGTGGAGGGATCGCCAGGTGCCGGGTTGGATCACGCCCGGCATATACGCGCTTCGGCGAAGACCAGAAGGCCTAACGCACAGGGCCGGGTTTGGCCCGGCCCTGCTTAAAATGGGGTGGACGATGGGGCTCGAACCCACGACCACCGGAATCACAATCCGGCGCTCTACCAACTGAGCTACGCCCACCACTGTTTTGTCTGACCGGTCTCAGTGTACACCAACCGCATGTGCCTGCCGGTAGCGAGCCATGGCGCGCCCGGCAGGACTCGAACCTGCAACCGCCGGCTTAGAAGGCCGATGCTCTATCCAGTTGAGCTACAGGCGCCTGATATCAGCCTACACTGAATGTGGTCGGGGTGGAGGGATTTGAACCCCCGACCCACTGCTCCCAAAGCAGTTGCGCTACCAGGCTGCGCTACACCCCGAACATTGGTCCCGATCTAAAAAACGCGGGCCCCTGCTGGAGCCCGCGTCGTTTATATGGCGCGCCCGGAAGGATTCGAACCTCCGACCGCCTGGTTCGTAGCCAGGTACTCTATCCAGCTGAGCTACGGGCGCGTTGCCTCGCGTCAAACGCGAAGGTGGCGAATTATGAGCAGTTGACAGGGCCTTGTCAACGTCAGTTTCAGGCAAATGACGCGTCTTCAACAAGACGTACCCGGGCGGAGTTACATGGCATGGCTGGTTCGGTGACGCGAGGGCGTTACAACCTGAGACTGGGGTGCGCTTCAATCAGGCCCTGCCGCGACGGGAGCCATCTAATCCTGCTCCAATTTCTCGACCATGGGCGACCGAATAGCCGGTTCGCTAAGCGCTGGTGTGCCAGGAAAAACGGGCAGCGCTCCCGCCTCTTCCGGGCTGGGAAGTATATCGCCGGGTTGCCAGGCTGGCAGCATGTCACCGGGTAGACGTTGGCGCACGGTTCCACGCTCCAGATTCGGGGCTTTGGTCACGCCGGGATCAACCGGTTTAATGGGTAATGGTCGCAAATCGCCCGCACGCACTCGGTTCTGTACCCAGCGAAATTTGCGCTCTGTCTTACCGTTCATGTTGAACTCGTAACTGTTGAGAGTCCTACCGGTTCTTGCTTCAATCTGTTGGCCAGTTTCGCGATCAATCAGGGTCAAGCGATCGAGCACTTCGTCATCCTGGTTGAGTTGGGTACGGAAATTACCATCTCCTCCGCTGACCACGTTGAGCCCGTCCCAGACCAGCGTGATCTGTCCGTTGGGAAAACTGCTGTAGACCGTAAAGTCCCAGGTCTTTCGACCCTTGCCCGGGTTTGTGTAGCTGCTCAGGTATTGTTCTTTCGACCACCAGCGACTGCTTTTATCGAATACGATTGCTACCGGCAGAGCGGACAGGTCAGAGAAGGCAGGAATATCGTGCTTGTCTTCGCTGTTGCCAGCGCCGGAAAGGCGGCCGAAAACACCCGATCGATCGTCATAGAAAAAGGTTTCCCCATCTTCCACAACAGCGGTCATCTTCATGTACCACTGCGGCGCGAGCGCCAGCGCGGAAAGCGGGAGCAGACCAAGCACTATGGCCAACGTAGCAGACAGAAAGCAACGCGTTTTGATCATCTGAATAAATCCTTTCGAGGCTGTACCAACATGAAGCCTCTGTGCCAAGCATACGGTTTTTTACGCCTCCCTGCCCACCTATTTACGCGCACTCGACACAGCATAGCGGGGACTCATTGCTGGAAGCTGCGCATCAGCGGACGGGAGGAACTCCCGAATCGGCTGTCGCAAGGAGATAACGTTGAACATCGACAAGCCGCTCAAAGTCACGAGGATATGCCAACTGAGTGACCTCCAGACCAGCAGCAAACAGCGCGCAGACTGATGCGAACTCTGGGCCTCGATCGGCATCCTTTGCGGGATCCAGACGAAATAGGCCGCGCAGCATGATCATCACCGCCTGCATTCCGTCAATGCGTTGATAACTGAGGTCTGAAGTGGGGCTTAAAGGACTATTCAGCGCGAAAGCCTGCGTGACACGATAACCAGCATCTGGCATTTGCGCGACACGAAACACCTGTTTGCCATTGTAGGACCCCATGGAGTGGATAAGTTCACGTTGCAGAGGCAAGGCCTGTCGTTGACTGTCATCTCGCAGCCGCAATCCCGGGAAAGCACCACGGGCATAGACACGCCCACGATGCACGCTCAGTTCAACGCAATCATCCGCCAGCACGATCGCACCAGCAGCCAACAGGGAGGCGGCCAGGGTTGACTTGCCATAACCGCTATCACCCAGAAACAGGAAGCACTCGCCTGCTTTTAGGGAAACCGCGCTGGCATGAAGAATTAAGCGGCCTTGGTGAGCCATGAGTCGCGGGATTGCCTGGTTGATAAGAAGATGCCGAAATGTCTCAGGGCTACAGGACGAGTGGCGCGCACAGAGCATGTGATCAGAGTCAGGCATCAAGAACGTCGCCTGGTCCGGGTAGCTAAACCGATAACACTCGGATCGCCGCGATACACGACAGATTTCGACACCATCGCGCCCCCGCCAGACGTAGCGCTTCTCAAACGGCTCCGTCTGCTCAGTAACCGGCGCGTGCTCGCTAATAACCAAGTGCGGTTCACCCTTAGCCGCTGGCAGTTCAGGAAGTGGAAAGGCCGATTCGATAACCTGATTAAAGATGCGGTAGTGTGACATAGGGCTCAAGCGACCTGGCCTGCAAATGGCCAAGTCGGGAGAATGCCCAGCCAGGTCAGACAACGACGTTCAGTCGGCTGTGGCACCTGGCGCCAGATTCCCGCGAACCCAGGGCGTGACGATTGGCAACGCGGCCAGAGAGGGGGAGCAACTTTTGGTCTCATGGGTGGCGGAGAGATCGAGATGGTGCTGGAAGCGCACCAGCGGGTATCGCACCATCTACCCTGGCAAGCAGAAGCGATCTTGTGTGCACTCAGGATCGCGCTTGCAAGCTACCGAAGCGCTGGGAGAAATCGGCCAGCGACCCATCATTCTTCAAGAGTGTCGTCTTCCGTGACCGGTTGGAATAAGGGTTGAGCACTTGCAGGGCTGCCGGGCGGCAAAGCATCGTCGCGCCCTCGGGGCACACCAGCCCCTTGCCC
>JABSSV010000207.1 GCA_013213875.1 Lysobacterales bacterium | reverse complement strand
TCGTTGCGCGCGCGCTCCTCGACCGCCTCCAGGCGATTCTGAAGATCCTCTACCTCGGCACGCAATTCATCATTGCGTGTCTTGAGCAAAGCGTTCTCCGCTTCCTGCGCTTCCACCCGGTCACTGAGTACGGCGATATCGCTGAAGCCACCGGCACCAAACCACAGCTTGTACTGCAGGGCCAGCAGGGCCAGTACCAGGAAGATGGTCAGCGCGCGCATCAGCTCAGAGGCTCAAACCCGGTACGTTGGCAAAGGCCTGCTTGCCGGCGTAGCGCGCCCGTTCGCCCAGGGCTTCTTCAATGCGCAGAAGCTGGTTGTACTTGGCGATGCGGTCGGAGCGGGACAGCGATCCGGTCTTGATCTGGGTGGCGCTGGTCGCCACGGCCAGATCAGCAATGGTGCTGTCTTCCGTTTCACCGGAGCGGTGCGAGATGACCGCGCCGTAATTGGACAGGGCCGCCATCTGGATCGCATTCAAGGTCTCGGTCAGGGTGCCGATCTGGTTGAACTTGATCAGAATCGCATTGGCAATTGAGCGCTCAATGCCCTGAGCGAAAATGCCCGTGTTGGTCACAAACAGATCATCCCCAACCAGCTGACAGCGGGCGCCGCTGAGCTGCGTGTGTTTGGCCCAACCCTCCCAGTCATCCTCGGCCATGCCATCCTCAATAGTAATGATCGGATAGCGGGTCACCCAGTCATCCAGATAGGCCGCAAATTCATCTGCAGAAAAGGATCGACCCTCGGAAGCGAAGTGATAGCGGCCGTCACGATAGAACTCCGTGGAAGCCACATCCAGCCCGAGATAGACGTCGCTACCCACCCGGTAGCCCGCCTTCTCAATGGCCTCCAGAATCACTTCCACTGCGGACTCATTGGATGGCAGGTCGGGAGCGAAACCGCCCTCATCACCCACCGCCGTGCTCAGGCCGCGCCCGCGCAGTACGCTGGCCAGCGCATGGAACACTTCGGTCCCGCAGCGCAAGGCTTCGCTAAAGCTGGGCAGGCCGGCCGGCAGAATCATGAATTCCTGCATGTCGACGCTGTTATCGGCGTGTGCCCCGCCGTTAATGATGTTCATCATGGGCACAGGCATCTGCAGTTCGTCACCCTCGGCCAGCATCTGCCACAGGGGCTGGCGCTGCTGATCAGCCGCCGCCCGCGCTGCCGCCAGCGATACCGCCAACAGCGCATTGGCGCCGAGGCGGGCCTTGTTGGGTGTGCCGTCGAGCTCAATCATGGCCTGGTCCAGCGCGGCCTGATCCTGCGCATCCATACCCGTCACACAATCACGCAGCTCGCCATTCACATTCGCCACGGCCTGCCGCACGCCTTTGCCACCGTAGCGGTTGGGGTCCCCGTCCCGAAGCTCAATGGCCTCGCGCGCACCGGTCGAAGCACCCGAGGGCACGGCGGCAAGACCGTAGCCACCGGAAGCCAATCGGACTTCCGCTTCGAGCGTGGGGTTGCCGCGGGAATCGATAATTTCCCGGGCGTGAACAGAAGCGATCTGGGTCATAGGAATTCCTTGGGGTAAAACGTGGGTTTCAGGGTGTAAAGCGGTCTTCCAGGAAGGGCCGCTGCTTGGCCGTGCTATCGATGTCGCAAAGGGTTTCCAGCAGCTCCCGCATCATGGGCAGGGGCCAGGCATTGGGGCCATCGGACAGGGCTTTTTCCGGCGTCGGGTGCGACTCCATAAACAGGCCGCTGACGCCCACCGCCATGGCCGCCCGGGCCAGCACCGGCACAAACTCCCGCTGGCCGCCGGAGGTTGCGCCCTGGCCGCCAGGCAGTTGCACCGAATGGGTCGCGTCATACACCACCGGGCAATCTGCCTCACGCATGATGGCGAGCGAGCGCATATCAGACACCAGATTGCCGTAGCCGAAGGAAGCGCCGCGCTCACAGGCCATGATCTGCTCATTGCCGGTCGCGCGGGCTTTCTCGATCACATTCTTCATGTCCCAGGGGGCAAGAAACTGGCCCTTCTTGATGTTCACCGGGCGCCCGGTTGCCGCCACACGGGTAATAAAATTGGTCTGCCGACATAGAAATGCCGGCGTTTGCAGCACATCCACCACCTCGGCCACGGCCTGCATGTCCGTGTCTTCATGCACATCAGTGAGCACGGGTACGCCGATCTGATCCTTCACCGCCTGCAGAATGCGCAGACCTTCATCCACACCCGGTCCACGAAAACTCTTAATGGAGGTGCGGTTGGCCTTATCGAAGGACGACTTGTAGATGAAGGGGATGCCCAGGGAAGCGGTAATTTCCTTGAGCTGACCCGCCGTATCGATGGCCAGCTGCTCGGACTCGATCACGCAGGGGCCGGAAATGAGGAAAAAACGATGCGCCAGCCCAACGTCGAAGCCGCAGAGCTTCACAGGGAAGCCACCTCGGCCGGCAGCTCACCCTGCTGGCAGGCCAGCGCCGCCTCGATGAAGCCGGTAAAGAGGGGGTGCCCGTCACGCGGCGAGGACGTAAATTCCGGGTGGAACTGGCAGCCCAGGAACCAGGGGTGATCCGGCAGTTCAACGATTTCCACCAGCGTTTCGTCCATGGACACGCCTGACAGCACCATGCCGTGCTCGCGCAGCGTATCCCGGTAGTGGTTGTTGAATTCAAAGCGGTGCCTATGCCGTTCCCGGATCACATCTTCACCATAGGTACGGCGCGCCAGCGTATCGGGCAGCAGCTTGCAACGCTGTCCCCCCAGGCGCATGGTGCCGCCAAGATCCGAATCTTCAGAGCGCGTCTCCACCTTGC